>QIDN01000003.1 GCA_003229345.1 Nitrospirota bacterium
TGGTCAACCAGGTTGGCGGCAATGACGATCTGCTGTTCGACGGCCACAGTTTCGCGTTGTCAGCATCGGGCGAGGTCATCGCGCAAGCCAAAGGATTCGGGGAGGACCTGATCGTCGTGGATCTGGAGCGGGGAAAGGGCGACATTCGTCCCACTCCGCAATGCGACGAGGAGGAAATGTTTCGCGGTTTGGTGATGGGCGTCCGCGATTATCTGAACAAATGCGGTTACCGCAAAGCGGTAGTGGGTCTTTCCGGGGGCATCGATTCCGCCGTGGTCGCGGCGATCGCCGTGGAAGCATTGGGGGCGGAGTGCGTGATGGGCATCAGTATGCCCTCTCAATACACGGCGGATCAGAGTATCTCCGATGCGGAACATTTGGCCGGCAATCTGGGGCTTTCGTTTTCTATCGTTGCCATCGAGCAATTGTTTGCACAGTATAAAAAATTATTAAGCCCGCTGTTTCCGGGAATGGCGGAAGATGTGACCGAGGAGAATATTCAGGCGCGCATTCGCGGCAACATTTTAATGGCGGTGTCGAACAAGTTGGGGAGCATGGTGCTTTCCACAGGTAACAAAAGCGAGATGTCGGTGGGGTACTGCACGCTCTATGGTGACATGGCCGGAGGGTTGTCGGTGATTTCCGACGTACCGAAGATGAAAGTGTACGCGCTGGCCCACTGGATCAACCGCGACAAGGAAATGATTCCGCAAGCGATCATCGAGCGGCCGCCGACGGCGGAGCTAAAGCCCAATCAAACCGATCAGGACAGCCTGCCGCCTTACGAAGTGCTCGATCCTATTCTGGAAGGGTATGTGGAGAATTACTGGTCGGTTGAACGGTTGATCAAAGAGGGTTACGAAGCCGAAGTGGTCCGAAAAGTAGTGCGGATGGTGGACAGCAATGAATACAAACGCAACCAGGCCGCGCCCGGTCTCAAGGTAACCGCCAAAGCCTTCGGCTCCGGCAGGCGCAATCCCATCGCACAAAAATTTCGTCGGTACTGATCAGAGAGAGGTTCCGGTCGTGCGTTTGCCTGGTGAGAATAGGTGTGACGTCAGGAAAAAAACGACTTGGCTTTTTCGACCGCGTATTCCTGTTGTTCGGCGGTGACCTCGTTGGCGACCGGCAGGGCCAGGGTTTCCGCCGCCGCTTTTTCAGCTTCAGGAAAATCCCCTTGTTTGTGACCGAGGTCCTTGAAACATTCCTGCAGGTGCAGAGGAACCGGATAGTAAACCTCACAAGCCACGTTTTGACCGTTCAGATATTCCCGCAACTTATCTCGTTTGCCATCGCTGACTCGAATGATGTACTGGTTGTACACATGCCTTGGAAACACTTCCTTCGGCAGGGTCAATCGGCCGGTGAGCCCAGCCTGCTGGAAGAGTGTGTGATAGCGTTGGGCGTTGGTGCGTCGGTCATTCACCCATCTCTCCAAGTGAGGAAGCTTGGCGAGAATGACGGCCGCTTGCAGGGCATCGATGCGGAAATTGCCGCCGACCATTTTGTGGTAATACTTCGGCTCCATGCCGTGTACCCGCAGAACTTTCATTTTTTCGTAAAGTTCCATTGAGCGGGTGGTGACCATCCCGGCATCCCCAAACCCTCCCAGGTTTTTGGTCGGGAAAAATGAGAAACAGCCGAAGTCTCCCAAACCACCAGCGCGTTGACCCTTGAATTCCGAGCCGATCGCCTGACAGGCATCTTCGATGACCCACAGTTTATGTTTTTTCGCCAAATCCTGCAGAGGCGTCATGTCGACGCATTGTCCGTACAGGTGGACCGGCATGATGGCTTTGGTTTGGGGCGTGATGGCCGCTTCCGTTTGTTCTATATCCATGTTGAAGGTGACCGGATCGATATCCACAAACACTGGTTTGGCTCCCGTCCGCACGATCGATCCCGCCGTCGCGAAAAAAGTGTAGGTCGAAGTGATCACCTCATCGCCGGGCCCGATGTCCGCCGCCATCAATGCCAACAGCAGGGCATCGGTGCCGGAGGAGACGCCGACTGCATAAGGGACCTGGCAATAGGCCGCGACTTGTTTTTCCAGTTCGGCCACCTTGGGGCCGAGGATGAAATAACCCGATCGCACCACGTCGGACATTTCCTGTTCCACATTGTTCCATATTTGCGGGTAGGTCGCGGGGATGTTTAATAAAGGAACCTTTTTCACGTTTGCCAGATCGTCTTTCAGTACTTGGGGGAGTTCGTCCGGTTGTAATGCGCGAATCCCTGAGGCGGCGAAGACCTCCGGTTTAAGGGTGATGATCCCATTCAGCTTGAACACTTCCACCGTGCGTACCGCAAGCGAGTCCAGATAATCCATTTTCGAAGACGGGGGGGTATTCAGTATTTCTATCCCTGGAAGCGAGGCCATCGCGATTCCCTGAAGGGCGTCCTTGAGAGCGGAATGTGCCGCGTCTATTTTCATACTCTTGCTCAAATCCGAATGAATGGCCGCCAGAGAATTTGACAGCACCCAGCCCGCGGAGTTTTTATCCTGGCATTGTTTTAAAGTTTTATGGTCGTTGTTGGCAATCGCTTGGGTGATAACAGTATGGTGTAGTAAAAATTGCATAGAATCCTTAATGAGAATTCCCGGTCAAGGGCTTTGCCGGGAGGTTGGTTTGTCAATGCTCAGGCTTTTATAATTTTATCCGACTTGATTTTAGCGCAGGCGTTTCGGGTATCCACGACAAGACGTGACTGTTTGACAATGGCTTCGTAATCGTAGTCCGAATGATCGGTCAGGATGATCGTGATGTCAAATTGGTCGATGCTGTCCAGGGAAACCCGTTTTTTGCCGGTGAACTGCGGGTACTCCCGTTTGACTCCGATCGACTCGATATAAGGATCGTGAAATTCCACTTCGGCTCCGTATTGTAGCAGGAGCTCCATGATTTTGTAACTGGGAGATTCGCGGTCGTCATCAATATTTTTTTTGTAGGCAAACCCGAGAATCAGAATCAACACGCGGCTGCCTTTTACACTGACTCCTTTTTCATTCAACGCCAGTAATATTTTATTGACGACGTATTCCGGCATGGCCACGTTGATTTCACCTGCCAGCTCGATAAATCGGGTGGTGATTCCGAATTCCCGCGCTTTCCAGGTCAGATAGAAGGGGTCGATGGGAATGCAATGGCCGCCCAGGCCGGGTCCGGGATAAAAAGGCATGTAGCCGAACGGTTTCGTGCTGGCCGCCTGGATCACTTCCCAGATGTCGATTCCCATCTTGTCGAAAATGACCTTCAATTCGTTGACCAACGCGATGTTGACGGATCGGAAGATGTTTTCCATCAATTTGGTGGCTTCCGCGGCCTGCGTGCTGGAAACAGGCACGGTCTTGTTGATGAACGACAGGTAAAGTGTGTTGGCGCATTCCATGGCATATTCCGAATCGGCGCCGATGACCTTGGGAATGGTGCTGGTGGAGAAATCTTTATTGTTGGGGTCTTCCCGCTCTGGCGAGTACGCAACATAAAAATCCTGATTGGCTTTCAGTCCGGAACCCGATTCCAGTTCCGGAATCAGCACGTCCCGAGTGGTGCCGGGATAAGTGGTGGATTCCAGGATCACCATCTGGTCTTTTTTAAGGTGAGGGGCGATCTCCCGGGCCGTCGCTATAATAAAACTCATGTCCGGTTCCCGATTAGAATTCAAGGGGGTCGGGACACAAATCAAAATACACTCCAGGTTGGAAACGGAGGAAAAATCCGTGGTGGATTTGAATTGCTTCTGCTCCACCAGTTCCCGGAGGGTCTTCGAGGGGATATGTTTGATATAGCTTTCCCCCCGGTTCAATCGATCCACCTTGGCGGGGTCGATATCCAGCCCCACCACTTGGAATCCGGCCCGGCCAAATTCGATGACCAGCGGCAGGCCGACATATCCCAATCCGATAATTCCGATACGAGCCTGTTTTTGTTTGATTTGTTTCAGTAGCATTTGACACACCGCCCGGATAAAGAGGCCGGGACTGGGTTGAGGTGAAATCCCGATATTGAAATGATTGTACTGTTGTTCGATTCGGAAACCGGATTCCCCAATGTCTTCAACGAAAATTGGGTCGGTGTACCCGTCGGGCAAGAGGACCGATCATGCATTTGTTCCTTTATTAGTATAGAAGCAATTTCCATGAATCAGGGTAGGGAAAAAGCGGTCTGGGCGGTAATTTTTACATTTTCAGGAATTTACACCCACAAACCGGGAAAATCTGGCAAAATGGTCTTGGATGACAGCCATTCCCGAATCAGAAACCAAGCCGAGGTGGGTTTGATGATCGACAAAATCAATTATTTCCCTGAACGGGAAAACTATCAGAAAAAGAAAAAAGCCGATGAAGACTGGAAGGAATTGAAAAAGCAGAAGATTTTTCATGATTCCAAAAAAGCGAATAAGCCGGACGCTTCTCGCAAACCACCCAAGCCGCCTCAGAAAGAAAAGTAATACATTCCGAATTTCATCCCCTCCCGCCGAAGTTAGCTTAAAAAAGCTATTTTTTAAGTTTGGTTAATCCGGCTCCCCTATTATATAATTTCCTGAAATCTTACTATTTAAACCATTCACTTTATCATTGGAGCCGTGTCAAGCGGTTGATCCATAATGAAAGCAAATATGTTATCCATGCCTAGAGTTTCATCTTGCCTCATGTTTGTCTGTTTGATTTTACCGCAATCCCTTTGGGCCGATGAAATGCAGTGGCTGGCCAAGGGCGACCAAGCGGTCGTGGACCAAAAGTATGGCCAAGCGGAGAGTCATTACTCCAAGGCCCTGGAGGCCGACTCCGAAAGCCCCCGAACTTTGCGTGCCCTGGCGGAGGTGAAAATTGCCCTGAAAAAATACCAGGATGCGAAAGACCTGATCGACAAAATACGGGCCATGCCCGTGGCCAACGGGCGGGATGTTCTGGTGTTCTACAAGGGGGATTCTCAGGGACTGGATGCGGAACTGGTGGATGAACGGGTGATCACCCCCCAGCGCACCAATGACAATATGAGGAATTACCTCGATATCCAAAGCGGCAAGCCTGTTCCTCACTATCGGTTGTTTTTCAAAAAGAAGGGCAAGATGGAATTGGTACCGCAAAGCATGGTGCGCCTCAAGTATAAAGGCGTCCCTCGCCGGGTGTATGAGCATGTTGAGGAATTGAATCGAGAAGTCAACCGGCACCTCATTGCGGCCAAGGGTAGTCAGGGCACCGCCGAGATGGTAGCGCTCAAGGGTGGATGTTTCAAGATGGGAAGTGATAATGGCCTGCCCGACGAGCAACCGGCACATGAAGTCTGCCTGTCTCCGTTCAAAATGGACAAGTACGAAGTGACGCAGGCTGAGTTTCAATCCATGATGGGGCTGGACAATCCCTCGCATTTTACCGGAGCGGAGTTGCCAGTCGACAGCGCCACCTGGTTTGAAGCGGGCCGGTATTGCAAAAAATTGGGCAAGCGTTTACCCACGGAAGCTGAATGGGAATACGCCGCCCGTGGCGGAACCACTACCCATTTCTATTGGGGTGATACCGTAAAGGGAGATGAAGCTAATTTCTGCGACAAGAATTGTGCGTTGAATACGCGGGTTGTCTCCATCGACGATGGTTATTCGGGACCCGCGCCGCCCGGAAAATTTTCCGCTAATCCCTATGGCTTGTACGATATGGCCGGCAACCTGGCGGAGTGGACCCACGATTGGATGGATGAAAACTATTACCGGATCAGCCCCAAAGACAACCCGCCGGGATCGCATCCCACCACCGCCAAAGTGGTTCGGGGTGGCAGTTGGGAAAGCACCGCCGGCTTTTTGAGAAGCTCCAACCGGGCCGCGTATTGGGCCAAAATGCGCAACAACGCCATCGGCTTCCGCTGTGTGTCCAGCTCCTGACTTGTTGAAAAGGAAGATCCATAGTCCCGGTGCCCCCAAGCCCCCGGTTTTCAATCCATCTTAGCCCCTCGCGGTTTTCTTCCTGAAGTTTCCAGTAATCCGGTACCACCATTGCGCCTGATCCACAGGTAGTTTACTAATAGCGCGGGTTTGCCGATAAGGACAACATGCAAAAAGGCCGTAATAAATATTACACTCCTCCAATCCCTGATCCTGTAATTATTATCTAATAAAATGTAAGATTTCCTTGATTAAACATACTGAAAAATGCGGATTCCAAAGTATATCTATTTTTGTTTATATTTTTGTTTGTAATTGAATTGCCGATATAAGATAATGAAATACAATCACTTTTAGGAAAACCATGGTTCATCGGACAGGACATACGGGATTCTGGAGAATCCTTGCAGGAAAACGGCTTCTTCTGGGGTCCGTTGCGGTTGTGCTGGTTTTTGTTATGGCTTGCACCCAGACGGAAACGGAGGAGTCCGCAAAAAAGCAAAGGCGGGAATTGGTTCTTCCGGTCCAAATCGGCAAGGTGATTTTCAAAGATGTCGTCGATGAAATCCAATCCGTGGGCAATGTCGTGGCGGAACAACGGGTGATCATTACTTCCGAAGTGGAAGGGCGCCTGAAAGCGTTGCCGATTGAAGAGGGATCGAAGGTCAAAGAGGGGCAGGTGCTGGCACTCATCGATATCCGGGACTATCGCCTCCAGGTAGAACAATTGCAAGCTGAGCGGATCAGCGCCCAGAAGGAATATGAAAAAACTTTAAGTGGTCTTCGCCCTGAAGATAAGGAAAAACTCCAGGCTCAAGTCATGGCAGATCAGAGTGCCCTCGCCCTCGCGGTTAAAGAACACAGGAGGATGGAACAACTGGTGCTGGATGGCGTGGTGTCTCAATCCCTGTTGGATGAAGCCAACGACAAGGTGGCCCGTGCGCAGGAAACCCTGCGTTCCAGCAAGGCGGCATCATCGGCGGGAGGGCAGTCCCGGGACGAAGATATCTCGAAAAGTAAATCCAACCTGGACTCGGTTACTAAAAAACTGGAAATGGCGCAATTGGATCTGTCCAAGGCGATCATTAAAGCACCTTTTGATGGTGTGATCATCTCCAAAAAAATTGAGGTGGGCGCCTACGCCGGGTCCGGTACGGCCATCTTGGAGATGATCGGGTCATCTAAACTTAAAGCGGTGTTGGAAATTCCCCAGAGTTATCGCGGTAAGCTGGAAAAAATCAGCCGGATTGATTTCAAGGTGGAAGAGCTGGGCTTGGGTTTTATTATAGATGAAAACCTGAAGCAGCGGGTGCGGGTGATTCCCGATGCCAATATTTTTTCGGGGAATATCAAAGTGCAGATAGAGTTGCCCGGCCATCTCAATACCTTGTTTCCCGGATTGACGCTCGAAGCCCGCCTGCAGTTCGAGACCCGCCGCGAGGTCAAGCATGTGCCGTCCATTTCACTGGTGATCGGTGAAAAGGGAACGGTGGTTTATGTTGTGGAGAATGAACACGCCAAGCTGGTGCCGGTGCGGGCATTCAAGGAACGAGACGGCCTGGTGGAAGTCGATGACTTCACGCATCAGTTGAACCGGGACACCCAATTGATCCAGCGTGGGTCCGGCGCGGTATTCCCCGGCGTCAAAGTATTGCTGACCAACCCCGAACCGAAGGCCGAACCGCCTTTCAATGCCGCAGAGACAGGAAAAGCCAAACCCAGGACCGGCCCACGGGGCACCTGATGAAACTCGTCGATAGCTCCATCCGCAACTATCACACGGTGACGGTGGCCATCGTGATGACCGCTGTCATTGGTATCATTTGTTACAACACCCTGCCGCGACAACTCACCCCCACCGTAGACAAACCGCTGATCGAAGTGCGCACCAAGTACCGCGGACTTTCGCCCAACGAGGTCGAGCGCAATATCACGCGCCGGCTGGAGGAGCAACTGGAGACGGTGGAAGGTCTCAAGAAAATGACCTCGCGGAGCCAGCATGGTGAAAGCTCCATTATCCTGGAGTTTGAATGGGGCACCGACAAGAAAATCGCCACCATCGACGTCAACAACAAACTCCAGCAGGTGAAGGACCTTCCGGTTCTTGCGGACAAGCCAATACTGAAATCCATCTCCACTGACAACTCCAATCCCATCATGTGGGTGATCGTGGAGAAGCCCAATCCGAAGATGCCCGATATCAGCCAAGACTACATGTATAAAGTGGGGGAGGACTTGATTGTCCCGCTCCTGCAACGCGTGGAAGGGGTTTCGGAGGTTTGGCATTTCGGCGGGGAGGACCGGGAGATGCGGGTTGAGTTCGATCCTTACAGCCTGGCCCGGCTTCACCTCACTTATAAGGACGTGATTAAGAAGCTTTCCAGTGAAAACCAGAACACCCGCGCCGGGTTTCATGATGAAGTCAACCGCGAGTATACCGTTCGTACCCTGGGAGAGTTCAAGGATACGGATGACATTTTAAAAACGGTTATCAAACGCGATGGCAATAAAACCATCCGGGTGCGCGATTTCGCCAAAGTAGTCGACGGTTACCAGCGGACTTCGTCGCTGGTTCGGATCAACGGACGTATATCCAATGCGTTCGGCATTATCCGCGAGCAGGGCGCCAATGTGGTCAGCACCTGTAACCTGGCCATTGAAGCCATCGAAAAATTAAACCGCGAACTCCTCAGCCGCGGCATCCCGATGCGACTGAAAATCGTCTACAAGGATGTGGATTATATTAACGAGGCGATATCTCTGGTTAAATCCAATCTGGCCCTGGGTGCGGCCCTGGCGGTTATTGTACTTCTGTTATTTTTAGGATCAGTTCGGTCGGTGTTGATCATTGCCATCAGCATACCCGTCAGCCTGGTGGCGGTTTTCATTGTTCTGAAATTGCTTGGGCGAAGCATCAACATCATTTCGCTGGCCGGGATGGCGTTTGCCGTGGGCATGGTGGTGGATAACTCGATTGTGGTGCTGGAGAATATCTACCGGCATCTCACCATGAAGAAGGGAGTTTTTAAAGCCGCCTACGAAGGCACGGTGGAGGTGTGGGGGGCGGTCTTGTCGTCGACCTTAACCACGCTGGCCGTATTTCTGCCGATCGTGTTTATCCAGGAGGAAGCCGGACAGTTGTTTCAGGATATCGCCATCACCATCAGTGCCAGCATCGCGCTGTCCCTGCTGGTGTCCATTACCGTGATTCCAACGCTGACCACATTGTTGATCCGGTTGCGGCCGGGCGAGACCTACGAGCCGGGTTTTCTGCACCGCGGACCCTTGAGACCTCTAGTCGTTTTGGGAGAGGCTTTGGCCGCAGGTTATTCACGGTCCATGAAATATGTTTTGGGGACAGGGGCCGCCCATATCCTGATGAAGGTGGGAGTGATAATCGGTATCGCAGGATTGCTGTTGTGGAGCACTTTGATCCTTCCGGAACGGGATTACCTGCCCTACGGCAACAGCAATATGGTGTTCATGTTCATGGATCCAGTAGCGGGTGTGCCGGTGGAACAGAACATGAAATATTTCGCCGAGTACGAAAAAAAGATCACCCAGATGGAAGATGTGGACAATAATTTTCTGGTGTTTTCCAACCGGTTCAATGGCGGCGGGGCAATCGTCAAGCCCGAACTGGCCCGGGGTCAGCGCGGCGAAGTAAAAATGGCGGTGAAATCCAGGGAAATGGGGAGGAGCATTTTCCAGATACCCGGATACCGGTTCGCCTTCGCTTCCCAACGCCCCATCTTCCGATCGGCATCCAAAACGTTTGATATTGAAATCGTCGGGCCGGACATTTATGAATTGAAGCGGATTGCCATGGACTTAATCAAAAAAATGACAGGGAGTGAGGGTGTGCATTCCGTTCGGCCGGAGTTCAAGATGCGCAATCCCGAACTGCGTTTTATTCCCCGGCGATTGAACAACGCACGCCTTGAAATGGGAGTGCCTGAAATTGGCGACATCGTCGAGTCGTTGAATGCCGGAAAATATCTGGGGGAATTCAATGACCGCGGCGAACCGATCGATTTCGTTCTGGTGCGGGCGGATGCGGAGAAACTAGGCCTGAACGATTACAAAAATCTCCCCATCTGGACTGATGAAAACATGATGACCAACCTGGGTTACCTGGCGAATGTTGAAATCGCGTCGGGTCCGGCACGTATTGATCATATTGAAAAAGAACGCTCGGCCAAACTACTGGTCCAGGTGCACAAGTCTTACCCCATGCAGAAAGTGATTCAACGCGTGGAAAAAGAATATCTTGTCGATGAAAGGAGAACCCTGTCGGAGGAATACGGATTGCGCATTGGCGGGACCGCCGATGACCTGGCATCGACCGAGAAGTCTTTGTTGAATAGTTTTATCTACGCGATCGGTTTTATTTATTTATTGCTCGTTGCGTTGTTCAAATCATTCATGCGGCCTTTCATTGTCATGTTGACCGTGGCCCTGGCGGTCTCGGGTTCTTTCTTCGGTATTGCCGGGAACAATGTTCTGCAAAGATGGAATATCAGAGGTATTCTCGAAGACTTGCAGGTAAAGAACCCTGAGGCAATGCTCAAGGGTTGGGACTGGATCACATTCGACATTTTGACGCAGTTGGGAATCATCATTCTCGCGGGCATCGTGGTGAACAACGCGATTTTGATCGTGCATCAGATGCTGAATAATATTCGTTCCGGTATGGACGAACGCGAAGCCCTGCAGAAATCCTGCGAAACCCGCCTGCGGCCCATCATGATGACCGTTATTTCCTCAGTGTGCGGTATGCTTCCCCTCGCCTTTGGTCAAGGCGCCGGAACGGAATTGTACCGAGGCATGGGCACCGCCCTGATCGGTGGGTTGATGTTTTCCACAATCTTTACCTTGTTTCTCGTGCCCGTGTTGATTTCCCTGACGACCGACCTCGGCCTGCACACCCGTAAAGAAGATCTCGTGAAGGAATCTTTAAGCCATGAAGATTTTGAGCCCGCTCCCAGGGCAGGAACCCCGGCGCAATAGTCTTCCTCTCTATGGGTGATAAAACCCTTGGGGCGTCTGGAACTGCCACCAGAGGCGGCTATTTCTTTTCAATGTGGAAGGGCACCTTCCATGTATCCTGCCGGGGAGCGTACACGATTTCCATGTAACGGGTCTGCGGTGGCACGTGGACCTCGGCCTGCCAAACCGTTTTCTTTTCGGCATCGGTCTTTTTGATACGGACATTGCCCTGCTTCAAAGGTTTCCTGGAACCGTCGAGTGGTTGAAATTGGACCAGCGTTTCGCGTGGGCCTTCGATTTCCAGCAACACCTTGCCTTGATCGATTCCCGTAAATTTTGCCCTCAGTCCGTTGGCCGCTTCTCCGGCGTTGCCCAACTCGTTGAGGTCCAGACGAATCGAGTCCAGTTTGCGCGGCAGGCGGATTTGCAGATAACCATCAAAGCCTACCGGAGTCATATGTTCAGCCTCCGGTGCCACCGGGCCTGCCTCGATTTGGAATTGTGCTCCCTTCAGGGGCGGCGCGTAATTGGAATCGAGCACTAAAAATTTTTCACCCTTCACCGGCAGAGATTTCCTTTTCGAAGAAGAACCGCCTTGAACGATTACTTTTTCAACCGTCATTCGGACGGCGGAAAGGTTGTGGGTGATTGAATCCGAGTTTTGGGAATGCACGATGAACGAACCCCAGGCATATTTCCCGGTCTGCTGCCATTTGTCCCGCATATAAATATTTTCCTGCAAGCAGAAATAAAAGGCACCGGACTTGAACTCGGCATTGTTTCTGGAACATACGGCCCGTTTGGGACTGGAACGCCGCTTTTGCAGAAACGCTCGACGGGACTGGGTTTGTACCCGGACGTGTTCGAAAAATTGATATGTCAGGTAGGCGGGCCGTTGGAACGCGAACCGGAAAGGGTAAGTTTCCTTCGCGGTTTTGCGTGCCAATACGAACTCCACAGTTTTCGGCTGGCCGCGGAATTGTTTGTCCTTGTTCACGCCCTGCCCAAGGAAAAGGGAGGACGACGAGGAGCCCGCATTGCGAAGATAGTTCCCGGAACCGTTCAGAGCGCGGGTCTCGAGCAGGAGCCCCACTTCGCCGCTGGCGGTGAAGCTGACCGCGTTGCTCTTTGCTTTTTTCAATTTAATTCGAATACCGCCGGTTTGTATGACTTTATTCTTGAAAGGCGCTCTCACCCGTTTCTTGATGATATCCGCAGGCAGTTGAAGCTGTATTTCGCCTTCGATGGATGCGATGTCGGATATTAGAATACCCCGCCGCAGGTGAATGGTTTTGGTGCCCTGAAGAACGTCGAGCGTCAGGTTGGACCAGCGGGGTTTGTCCTGAATCAACTTTTGAATGATGCGGGTTTTCTTAACGCGCTTAACCTCCACGTTCCGGAATCCCTTGCGCAGAGAAACATATTTCGAATTACGATCTTTGCCGCAAGGTTCGTCCAACAACAACTCGCGGCCTCTTGCATCGCGCACATGGGTGACCCGTAACCAAGCGCCGGTGCCCTCACCCACTTCCGCAAAGGAGTTGATTTCTATTTTTGGAACCGGACTGCTGACCACCTCAAGGTGCAGGTCGGTGTTTCCGGTTTGATCCGGGTTGAGGGAAATTCCTTTGATTCGGATGCCAAAGGGACCGGTGGTGGCCGCGAAACTTTCGCTTGGATTGGCCGTGGCGTCGAATGGATCGAGGTCTTTGGGTTGAAACGAATTTTTATATTGATTGATTTCTTTAAGAGGAATGATTTGCTCGTCCGCTTGTTGCTTGCCGCCGGAGAAGGATAGGGATGATGAAAGGGATGAGACGAACCAGTCCAACCCCTCCTGAAAGACATTTTTGATATTTTTGACCAGCGTGCTGTTGATTTTCGCTTGTAACACAAGCTTTTCGTCGGTGGCCTGTAAATCCAGATAGTTCATCAGGTTTTTAATGGTTTTGAATGCCGGGTCGATCTTCCCGGCGGTTTTCTTTTTCCATTCCAGAAATTTTTGGCGCTGTTCCTGATTCCATTTCGCGTTTGCAGTTTCAAAAAGCACTTCCAGGTCAATGCCGTCGGGTTGCCAGGTGATCGTGCCGCCGCCGTAAATGCCAGTGACCGGAGCCATTTGTTCCTTGGCGCTGTGGGCAAACATGCGGGCCATTCCATTCTGTGAAATATTTTCCAGGTCTTTAGGGACCAGCACCGCGAAGGCGAAGAGTTTTCCCTTTCGGTAATTGCGCCATTTGGTGAGATCTTTTTCAGCTTTCGATTTATCCAGTCGTTTCAGGAGCCAGGCGACGGCTTCGGGATCGCCGATAATCAGGCGATGGTTTTCGACCACCATGAGTTCCGGTGGGGAGGGTTTGCAGGTTTCTTTATCGACCTTGGACCACAGCCAGGCGGTTCGACCGTTCACCTGTGTTTGTTTGACGGTTTTATTTTTTTTCCAAGTTTGCGTAACGGATTCCACTGCAAATTTTCCCAGCGCCACTTGTACCTGTCCACCCTCCTTGAGGTTGTTAAGGAAACCCCCAAGAATATAATCCACCGATTCGCCCGGATTCAGGCCGGACCGGCGCAAAAAGCCAAGAAAAGAATCGTCCTCTTTATTTTTCTTACCTGTGGACGTAGGCAGGGCCAGGGAATCCCCTTCTCCCATAAAAACCTTTTCCAGGCGCAGGGCGTAGCCCATGTCGAGATAAAACAGACCTATCAGGTCAGGTCCGGCCAGTGCGTCTTCCAACGCAATCAACTCAGGAGGAACGGGTTGGGGATCAATTTTTTTTGAAGAGCCTGCGTGTGCCGCTAAGGTAAAGGCCAAAGAAAGCGCGAGAATAAAAATTTGAGTTATTCGAAGCATGAGTCCGCCTTGAGTGATGAGAGATTGGGTCTATGTTCCCAGTGTAAAGGCAAAGGTTTAGACAGACAAATACTTTGGAAGATCGGACCGGTCAAAAAGGATTGGGAAATGTAAATCTGGTTGGGCTTCGGTGAGCTATCTATGTTGAGTCTTGCGGGATGTGTGGGTGGCGGGGGACTGTCTAATAATAAAATCTTAAAAGGAAAAGAGGCCTACGCCTGAAAATCTTTTTTGAGCTCAAGAATTTTTTGCTGATTGTATTCCGGCGTCACGATTCCCACCGAGATGATGAACTTGATGCCTTCTTCCACCGTCATCGTGAGCTCGATGATTTCTTCATTGGCCACGAATACCAGGAATCCGGAAGTGGGGTTGGGAGTGGTCGGTACGAATACGTTGACCAGTTTGGCGTCGGTTAACTCCTGCACTTCGCCCTCGGTGTAACCAGTAATAAATCCCACTGAATAAATTCCTTTGCGCGGGAACTCCACCAGGACGACTTTGCGGAAGGCTTTGGTGTCGGCGTGGGCGATGGTGGTCACCACCTGCTTGACGC
>QIDN01000161.1 GCA_003229345.1 Nitrospirota bacterium
AACGCCGCCTGGGCGGCGCGCTCCTTGTTGCGGACCCGGTCCTGATGAAACCGGAATTGCTCGCATCGGGTGCCTTGCGGTCCGGTTACGGCAACACAGGTGAGCCCCACCGGTTTGTCCGGAGTGCCGCCCGTGGGACCGGCAATACCCGTGACCGCCAACCCGAAATCACTGCCGGATTTTTGGCGGATTCCCTCGGCCATCGCTATCGCTACTTCTTCGCTGACCGCGCCGTGAGTTTTGATCAGTGCCGGATCCACACCCAGGCGGGCTTGCTTCGCTTCATTGCTATAAGTGACTGCCCCTTCCAGAAAATATTCCGAACTCCCCGAAACATTGGTCAGGCGATGTCCGATCAACCCTCCCGTACAGGATTCCGCTACCGCAAGGGTCCAGTTGTTTTTCTTTAACAGATCACCGATATTCCCTTCAAGAGTTTCGTCATCAACCGCGAAAATATGGTGATCGATCTTCTTCCGTAACTGCTTTTCGGCGGCATCGAGTTGGGCAGTGGTTGCTTTCCAGTCGCTGCCGGTTGCGGTAAAGCGGATGCGAACTCCCAGGAGCGATGGCAGGGAAGCGACCTTCACATATTTCTCGAAGGGAGACACCGGGCCGATTTCCTCCCACAGTACCGACTCAGGAATACCGGTGGTTTTTAAAATGCGGTGCTCCACTTTTATTGTTCCCAGCGATTCCAGGTGCGGGACGATATAGGTTTCCAGCAGATGCTCGGCTTCCATCGGAACCCCGGGCAGGGAATAAGTACGTTTGCCATCCTCCTCAAACAGCAGGCCGGGGGCCGTTCCCTGAGTATTATGAAGAATCGTGGCCTTTTCCGGAACCTCCGCCTGGGTGTAAGCGGCTTGGGGAGTTTCTCTTCCGCGCGACTGGAATATGATATCGATCCTGCGCTTGACCTCGGCATCCGTCACCAGGCCCGAATCGAAAAACCGGCATAGCACCTGTTTGGTGATGTCATCATGCGTGGGGCCCAACCCACCAGTGAGAATTACGCAATCGACCCTGTCCAGCGCCTGTATCAAGGCATCGATGATCTCCTCTTCATCGTCGCCCACAGAAACATGACGCTTCACGGGAATACCCAGAGTCTCCAGCCGCCGGGTAATAACGGCGGAATTGGTGTCCGCCACTAAACCAGTAACGATCTCGTTGCCAATCGTCAGTATTTCCGCTGAGTAGGGAGTGGACTTCATCGGTATTCTTCCAAAAAATCAATGCTTGCCTTCGGTAGCCTGTTTTTCATGGACGGCTACTCCTCATTGTTATAACCTTGATTGAATCGTAAAACAACACGCACCGATCAATCTTGCCGGGGTTCTTATTACCATCCAATAATCTTCCGCCTGTGTTGCTTTTTTTGATTATCTGAAAGCTGATGACTGATTTTTCCAATTTATCCCCAGACGTCCTGGCTCAAAAAACGTTCCGATGGGATCTGCTTCGCGGATTCTTCCGGGGCATCATCACGTCCGGCACGCAAACCTTCGGATTGTTTATTGCCATCCGTTATTTCGATGCCGGTCTTTTTTCCAAATCGCTGATTGGTTCCGCGCCTTTCATCGGAATGCTCTTTTCGCTGTTCCTGTTTCATTACGCGGCCCTGACCAATTTAAAAAAATCGATTTGTGGCAGTCTGCCGATGATCTTGTCCGGATCTTTCCTGATCCTTGCGGCGAGCACCGACTCCCTCTGGTCATACACTCTGTGCATCGTCTTGGGGTTTATGTTATTGACGGCGATCATTCCTTTCCTGACGTCCATTTATAATGACAATTACCCGGCGAACCGGCGCGGAGCTTTTTACTCCAAAGCGGTTCTGGTGACCGTGCTGGTATCTATTGTCTCGGGATATATCGGCTCCTCGCTGATGGATCAGGACCCGGACTTTTACCGGTGGGTTCTGATCGCTCTGGGCGTGGCGGGCTTGGGAAAAGCCTACGCCATATGGCACCTGCCCTCGGATGCAATCGAGGACCACAACCACACCAATCCGTTCAATCACATGAAGCTTGTCTGGGAGGACCGCTCCTTCGGGTATGTCCTGCTGACGTGGTTCATCATGGGGTTTGCCAACCTGTGGGTACTGCCCCTGCGGGTCGATTACCTCACTTCGAGCATTTACGGCATCGAGGGCTCCGCATTATTCGTCGCCACCCTCATCACTATTATTCCGGATTTCATGCGGGCTTTTTCGGCGCCGCTGTTAGCGAAACTGTTCGACCGCATAAACTTCGTCGTTCTCAGAATGATCATCAATATTATTTTCGCGTGCGGAGTGGGCCTGTTCTTTCTGACCAAAGAACCCTGGGTGATCGGGCTGGCCTCGGCTTTGATCGGTATCGCCTTCGGTGGCGGCACGGTGGCGTGGAGTTTATGGGTCACCAAGTACGCGCCGCCGGGAAAAGTGGGAGCTTACATGTCGGTCCACGTCTTTTTGACCGGAGTGCGCGGCACCCTGGGGCCGCTGGTCGGATTCTGGACGGTGCAACGCATCGGACCGTCCGCCATCGGGATAGTTTCGTTTGCCCTGATGATACTGGCAACTTTGATGCTCATCCCCGAAATCAAGCACGGACGCGGCAAGCATATTCCGTCCTCTCAGGTGGTTCCCTGATCTACAGGAGAAGCCAGGACAGACTTTGCTTGCCCGGGTCCGGCAAAATTGCTATATAATTAAAAACTCAAATATTCCTGCCCTAACAAGGAGAGCGTTTTGGCCACATCCAAAAAGAAAACCGCAAAGCCGCTGGTCGGGATCGTGATGGGAAGCGATTCGGATTATGCCATCATGAGCGAGGCATCCAAAATTCTGGACCAGTTCGGAGTCGCCAACGAGGTGTTAGTCACCTCAGCGCACCGCACCCCGGCACGAACGAGAAAATATGTCGGCCAGGCCCGCAAGCGCGGCATCAAGGTATTGATCGCCGGTGCCGGTGCCGCCGCCCATCTTGCCGGCGTTATTGCCGCCGAAACAATTCTGCCCGTCATCGGCGTACCGATCGGTTCCAGCCCTCTACAGGGATTCGACTCTCTTTTGGCCACCGCACAAATGCCGGGTGGCGTTTCCGTTGCCACCATGGCCATCGGTAAAGCCGGGGCAAAAAATGCGGGAATACTGGCCGTTCAAATGTTGGCGCTGAGCGATACCCGGCTGACTAAAAAACTGGACCAGTACAAAAAGGATATGGCCAAACAGGTGGAAGCGAAAAGCCGGAAGCTCGAAGCCGAACATGGCTAACGTCCTGAGAGTCGATTTTGAACAACTGAATACCTCCAGCAAGGCCATCAAGGATATTCAATCCGTTTTGAATTCCGGCGGGGTGATCGCGTTTCCCACGGATACCTTTTACGGGCTGGGAGCCGACCCCTTCAATCTTAACGCCCTCTCCAAAGTATTCCGAATCAAACAGCGTCCGCTAAACAAACCCCTGCTGGTGCTGATCCACTCCCTCGACCAATTGGCGGACCTCACTCAGGAGGTAACCGATAATGCCCGCAAACTGATGGAACGTCTCTGGCCGGGACCTTTGACGCTCATATTCAAAGCGGCGCCCGGACTCCCGGATGCGTTAACCGCTGGAACGGGTACGATTGGAATCCGTCTGCCGGGCCATCCCTTCACCCGCAGGCTTCTTGAAACACTGGGCCGACCGCTGACCGCTCCCAGCGCCAATCTCAGCAATGCGGAAGAACCAAAAACGGCTCAACAGGTGGCAAGCACCTTGGAAGATAAACTGGACCTGATCGTCGATGGCGGTTCGGCACCGGGAGGGAAGTCCTCGACCGTGCTCGACACCACCACGAACCCGCCGACCCTTATCCGAGAGGGAGCCTTGTCTCGCGGTGATTTGGAATCGGTTCTTCCCATACAATAGAAGCGACCTTTCGGCAAATTCCAAAATTGAGGCTTACGAATTTTCCCGCCATGCCCTATAATGCTAGTATTCAGAACGAATTAATTTACACATAGGATGCCAGCATGATTCATGGAACGGGAGTGGACCTCATCGAAATTTCCCGGATCAAAAACTCGATTCAAAAGTATTCCGGAAAATTCGAAGAACGGGTGTTCACTGCGAAAGAAATCGATTACTGCCGCTCCAAGGCCGATCCGTTTAAACATTTTGCCGCCCGGTTTGCCGCCAAAGAAGCGGTACTGAAATCACTGGGAACGGGCATGGCTGAGGGCATCGCCTGGAAAGATATGGAAATTCTGAACCAGGAATCGGGACGACCGGTATTGAGCCTGAGCGGCAAAGGCCGGGATATCTTTAATTCACTGAATCTGAGAAATATCCATATTTCCATCACCCATGACAAACAATACGCTGTCGCCCAAGCCATTGCGGAACTGAATTAGCCTGAGGGACGGACGCCAAGCGTTTCGGCGCTTTCTGTCGAACACAAACCTTCCTAATACTTAGAGCTTCCATTGGACCGCCGCCAGACAACCCCAAAAAAGATCCGCTACTTTCTGGAATATTGTTTGTTCCGGATTATTTTGTTTCCCATTCAAATGCTTTCTCTCAATGGAGTCTGCCTCTTGGCACGGCTCCTTGGAAACGTGTTTTATCATACGTCTCCCAAGCGGAGGGAAATCGCCCGCATCAATCTGGACATCGCATTTGGCGACACCAAAACCACTGAAGAAAAAAATAACATCGCCAAACAATCCATGATTTATATGGTAATGATTGCCCTGCAATGTCTATGGGTCACACGCAATACGGAACAACGAATTTATCAACTCTTCCCATCCCATCACGAAGGAATAGAGCATCTGAACCAAGCCCTGAAGCGAGGGAAAGGTGCTTTTTATCTGATGGCCCATTATGGAAATTGGGAGGCCCTTGGAATGTATTGGGGATATAAAAATTTTTCACAGGTTTACTCGATTGCACGGAAACTGGACAATCCTTATTTCGAAAATTTCATAATCAAATTAAGAACCTCTTCTGGAGGCGGTGTGTTCCACAAAGAAAGTTCCCCTCTAAAAGTAGTCCGCGCTTTAAAGAAGAATTCCTGTGTGGGGGTTATGATGGATCAGAACGGCGGTATCGGCGGACTGTTCGTGGATTTTTTTGGCAAGAAAGCCGCCACCCCCCGTTCCCTGGCATTACTGAGCTATTCCACCGGCGCGCCCGTGCTTCCGCTTATCCCTTATCCCACCGAAAAAGGAACGTATCAAGCCATTCTCTTTCCTGAAATAAAACTGGAAAAAACCGGGGACAAGGATGCGGATATTTTTCGATGGACGGAGGAATACCAAAAGGTGCTGGAGAAAATTATCCGGGAACGACCGGAGCCGTGGATGTGGTTTCACCGCCGATGGAAGTCCCGCCCCAAGGAGGAGCGGCACATTTCTATTTACTGAAGTGTGAGAGACGGAACCTTAATCATGACTCAGCTTAAGACTCTTCGGCAATCAGGGATTTCAGTTTGGTTCGCAGACGGTAAACCGCTTTGGAATGAATCTGGGAGATACGCGATTCAGTGATCCCCAATACCTCGCCTATTTCTTTCATTGTCAACTCTTCATAATAATAAAGGGACACCATCAATCGTTCCTTTTCGGGAAGCGAGTCGATCGCAGAAGCGATGAGAGTTTTGAGTTCACTCAGCCGGAGTTGGGTTTGTGGATCCACATCACTTTTTCCCGCCAGGGTATCAAGCAGGCTTTGCTTATCTCCGGAATCGCCGGCGATCCCCAGATCATCCAGACTCAACAGAGGCATGTTGCGCGTTTCATTGAGAGTAGCGAATAGTTCTTCCAAAGTGATTCCCATTTCTTCTGCAAGCTCCTCATCTTCGGGAGGCCGGCCCAGTTTGGACTGGAGTTTATTGGTCACTGCATCCAACTTGGACGCTTTCTGGCGAACCGACCGCGGCACCCAATCCAGCGAACGCAGTTCGTCCAGAATGGAACCTCTAACGCGAAACTCAGCATAGGTCTTGAATTTCGCGCCCCGGGTCGGGTCATACTTTTCGATAGCATCCATCAATCCGATGGCTCCCACGCTGATCAGATCATCCACTTCAATATGCGGTGGCAGACGCAGAGCAATCCGATTCGCCACATATTTGATCATGGAGGAATACACTTGAACGATCTGATCCGTATTCTCCGGACAAATCTCTATCTCTTCATTTGCTTGGGGCTTTCCAGCCATTCAGGGTCTCTCCATCAGGCGGTTTGATCCAGGTTGACACCCTTGTCTTTGCCTTCCCCAAGGCGCTCTTCCGATTTCAAGGCAGCCCACCCGCGCAAAACCAACCACGTCAACAAACCAAAAATTGCGAATCCCTCCACTCCTCTAATAAAAGAGGCAAAGACACGGGCTCCGTAAAACCAGCTTCCGAAAAAAATCAACGTAAACGAAAGCAGACCCGCCACCACAGAAAATTTCTTTATCGATGTTCGACTCATCTCACCTCAAAAACGTTTTTCCAGTAAAAAGGGCGATCCCCTTCATCAGGAATCCGGCTACGGGTTTCAATCACCTTTTCACTCAAACGAAGGATGCACTGGCTCACTGGAGAATGTGGATACAATTCCACCACCGGTTTCTGTTGGCGAACTGAACGGGTGACATTCTCATCGTAGAGAATATATCCGAAGTACTCGAGCGAAACATGAGATAGAAAACGGTCCACCACATCGGTCAACCGCCGGTAAATTTCAAGCGCTTCTCTTTCCGATTTCACGGAATTGATAATGAGCTGAAACTTTTTTTGATTATGTTTCTGGTATAAAACTTTCATTAAAGCATAAACATCCGTATGTGATGTCGGCTCTGGCGTCGCCACCAACAGGATTTCATGCGCCGCACTGCAAAAATAGGTGACATTGGATGATATGCCTGCCCCGGTATCGAAGATAAGGTAATCGTAATCACCCATCAAGCGCTCCAGCTCTTCCAGCAGGATCATCTTTTTTTCGTTATCAAGGGTGGTCAATTCCTGCCAGCCATTGCTGGCGGGCAGCACCTTGAGTCCCCGGGGCCCCTCGACCAGAATTTCTTCCAGAGTTTTCTCACCGTTAAACACATGACCGATGTGATAGCGGGGAGCCAGGCCCAAAAGAATATCGATATTGTTCAACCCGATATCCGCATCGAAAATGAGCACCCGGTTACCTTTCCGGGTCAACGCCACTGCAAGATTGGCCACGACGTTGGTTTTGCCCACACCTCCCTTGCCGCTACTGACGGCCAGAACTTTCGACGGCATATTATTGTGCCTCTTTCCCATCACTCTCCTCAAGGTGTCGGCCTGCCGGCCTGCTTTCCCGATTACTCCTGTAAAAACCATAACTTAGCCTTCCCACTTTAATCCCAAATCAGTTAAAAATCAAACGAATAACCTTATCCTGCGCCGCCACTTCAATGTCTTCGGGCACGCTCTGTCCGGTCGTAAAATACGAAAACGGAATCCGATAGCGAACCGAACAGTTGAACAACAAACCGAAGTGCACCGCTTCATCCAGTTTGGTGAACAACACCCGGTCGATCCCCAAGGGTGCAAACTGCTTGAAGCATTCGGTGACCACCGACTCCTGCGCCGTGGCGCTTTGCACCAGATGGACTTCGACCTGAGGCGCAGCTTCCAACACCTGCTTCAATCGTTTGCAGTAATCCAAGTCGCGATGCGACTTGCCCATGGTATCGACCAAAACCACATCCTTATCCTGGTGCTCCTGCATGATCCGTGCAAACTCATTGCGGTCGGCCGCCAGAGATACCGGAACCTGCATCAGTTCACCGTAAGACTCCAACTGCTCCCAGGCTCCCATGCGATAGGTGTCCAGCGAAACCAGAGCCACCTTTTTTTTCTGTTGAAGCGCGAACCGGGCCGCCAGCTTGGCGATGGTCGTGGTCTTGCCGGCCCCGGTGGGGCCTACCAGCACCACCACCTTGGGCCCAGCCGATTCCAGCCGGATGGGCCCCTCGCACTTCACCGCCCCTTTCATGATTGCGGCAAGATCGCTCTCACCCATGAAAGAGTCCCCCTCCTCCCTTTGTTCCCGCAAATGGATTGCCTCAAACATCCGGGTGGCCACCCGGTCATCCACCCCGTGGCTGATCAACTTTTCGTAGACCGGCAACAGAGCTTCATTCAAACCCAGGGATTTAGCTTTATCCGTCTGAGTCAGCAAAGATGCAATCATGGTGCGGAGTTCGCGGATCTCCCCACCGTTACCAACAGACATCCATTCTCTTTCACTCGAAATCTTTTCAGCAACGGCAACAGTTTCCCTATGGAAATCGTTATCCACTGCGGCGGTAATCTCCACCAGAGAAGAACACTGGCCGCCATCCTGATCCTTGTTGAACTTGATGGAACGAGTCGAAAGCACCATGGCGTTCTCTCCCAATTCACTCTTCACCCGACCCAGAGCTTCACCATAGCTGTTGGCAATCACTTTTTTAATTCGCATTCAACGTCACCACACGTAAAGTCCGAATCTGAACGGTCGGAACAATTTCACTATGAGAAAGCACTACCAAGTCCGGTAAAAATCGTTCGGTGAGCTTCCGCAAATACATCCGGACCAAGGGCGACGCCAGTAGAACCGGTGCCGTTTCCAACATCGGGGTGATGGCTTCCACTCCTTCCCTGATTTTGGAAAGTATTTTTTCTGCGACCGTCGGCTCCAGCGCCAGGTAGGAACTCAGTTCCGTTTTCTGGATCGCTTGCTGGATCAGTGTTTCTACTTTCTGGTCCAGCGTCATCACCGAAAGCGACCCATCCTTCGCCAAATATTTTTTGGTAATCGGCCGCGACAGCGCCTGCCGAACGTATTCCGTCAACACATCCGTATCTTCCACCTTGGCCGCAAAATCCGCCAGGCTTTCCAGGATGGTCCTCAAATCCCGGATGGAAATTTGTTCCCGTAAGAGGTTCTGAAGCACCTTCTGGACTTTGCCGAGTGTCATCAAATTGGGCACCAGCTCTTCCACCACCTTCGGATTGGTTTCCTTGAATTTATCGAGCAGGGTCTGCACTTCCTGACGACCCAGTAATTCATGTGCGTTCCGTTTGATGGTTTCCTTGATATGAGTGGTAATGACCGTTGCCGGATCGACCACGGTATACCCTGCCATTTGCGCTTCCTGTTTGGCCGAAGTGTTGATCCAGATTGAAGGCAAACCGAACGTCGGCTCCTGCGTCTTGACGCCGGAAATCTCCTTTTCGGTTTTACCAGGACTCATCGCCAATAACCGGCCTGTCATAACGGACCCACGGGCCACTTCCACGCCCTTGATCAGAATCGCGTAGTCACTGGCCTTGAGTTGCAGGTTATCCCTGATATGCAGGGGCGGCACGATGAAACCCAACTCCAATGCGAACTGTCTACGCACAGACTTGATACGCTCCAGCAGTTCCCCGTTGCGGTCGGCATCGACTAGAGGAATCAATTCGTACCCCACTTCCAGTTCCATGACGTCCAGTGGCAAAATAGATTCCACCTTCTCGGGAATAGGGGTTTTCTTTTTTTCATCAATTTTTTTCTGCTGAATACGTTCCTTTTGCTGCCGGCCCTGATACAACCGGTAACTGATCCATCCCGTCAAAGCAGACAACACAAAAAACGGAATGTGCGGCAGACCGGGAATGATGCCGAAAAAGAACAACGCCGCGGCGGCAATAGAAAACGCCGCTGGATTATTGGACATCTGCGAAATGAGTTCGTTGGGGAGGTTTTTGTCCGTAGTGGCACGGGTCACGATAATGCCGGCGGCAGTGGAAACCACCAGCGCCGGGAGTTGAGTGACCAGGCCATCACCAATGGTCAACAGGGTGTACACCTTGGCGGCTTCGGCCACCGCCATGTCCTGCTGAAACACACCGATGGTGAATCCTCCGATCACATTAATCAGCGCAATCAAAATTCCGGCAATGGCATCACCCCGGACAAATCGGATAGAACCGTCCATGGCCCCGTAAAAATCCGCTTCCTGTTCCAGCTTACGCCGCCTGGCCCGCGCTTCTTCTTCGTTGATGATTCCCGCGTTGAGATCGGCGTCGATACTCATCTGCTTGCCGGGGATGGCGTCTAACGTAAACCGCGCGGCAACTTCGGACGTGCGGACCGAACCTTTAGTGATAACGATGAAGTTGATCAGCACCAGGATAATGAAAATCACCGCACCAACGACATAATTGCCGCCGACCACAAACGATCCGAAGGATTGGATCACTTGTCCCGCCGCGGCGGGCCCCTCATTGCCATGCAAAAGAATGATGCGCGTGGACGCAACATTCAGTGACAGGCGAATCAGCGTCACCACCAGAAGCATCGACGGAAATACCGAAAACTCCAAGGGCGTGAGCATAAATATTGACACCATTAGGATGATCAGCGAAAAAGTGATGCTGAAGGACAACAGCAGGTCCAGCATGAAGGTCGGAATCGGGATCACCATCACCACCAGAATGGCGATGATGCCCACGGCGACTGCCAGCTCTTGCGGCTTGGCGGACATGTAATTTTCAATACGACTGGCCATGCTACCTATTTTCCACCCAAAAAATTGACGCACCACGGATGCGGGCGCACATTACCAAGTTATTATATTTAAACGAGTTCAGCAAATACCAGATGTCCCCAAAGGGTTGCAAGCGCCAATATTTCAAGCAAATGGCGCCGTGACTAGTATAAGTGCAATCTTTATACCAAGGACTTCCCTTTCAACCGATAAACGTACGCCAGGATTTCCGCCACCGCTTTATAGAGGTTGGCCGGGATTATCTGCCCGATATCCACCATTTTGAACAGCAGACGGGCCAGCGGTTTGTCCTCCACTATGGGAATGTCGTGCTCCTTGGCGAGCTCGCGTATTTTTTCAGCGATGACGCCCTTCCCTTTGGCCACCACCATGGGTGCATCTGAATTCTCCTGATCGTATTGGATGGCCACCGAAATATGCGTCGGGTTGGTGATCACCACATCCGCTTCAGGCACGGCAGACATCATACGGCGTTTCATCATTTCCAATTGAGCGGTGCGCACCCGTTGTTTGATTTGCGGGTTGCCCTCCGTATCCTTCCGCTCGTCCTTGACTTCCTGCTTGGTCATGCGCAGGTTTTTGAGGTAGGTGAACCGTTGGAATATGTAATCGAGGAACGCCAGAAAAATCATTGCCACCAGCACATTGATCATGATTTCGAGCGCGATTTCCCCCATGATAATCAAAATCTGACCGACGCTCTTTCCCATCATGGGAGGAATTTCATCGAAGCGTCCTTTGATGGTGAAGTAGGCGATCAACGAAATGAGAGTCACTTTGAAAACGGACTTGAACAATTCCATCAACGCGGTTCGGCTGAACAGGCG
>QIDN01000018.1 GCA_003229345.1 Nitrospirota bacterium
TTGGAAGCGGGGCTGGCAACTGGTTTCCCGATGGCATCAGCGGCGGGTATGGGCCTCTCTTTGCAAGGAGAGCTTTGTATAACTCCCCCCCCTCCTTTCCTGCGAACAAAAAACACGGCCCGTCTTTTGGGTTTACCTGTTCGTGCATATCGCGCTTTTCGCGGTTAAATCTAAGGCATAAACCGCGAACCACGCGAAAGGCGCGAAAATGAAAAAGGAGTCATCGCTACATAACGTTTTGAGTTTGGCGTATTCCTTTTCCTATCTCTTATTTTTTTTGAGGGATTGATAGTCCAGAGGTTTTCCGACACTACCTGTGTTCTGATACAGTGAGCTATTTAAGGCCCCATTGAGCAACTACCAGGAATAGACTCTCAGAGACACGAATCTGAAAACCCTTGAATTTCCAACTCTAATGGTCCCCTTCTATCGTAAAACACTCTTTTGGGTTTTTCCTTCCCACGGAAAACCAAATCCTGCCACAAAACCTGTGGCAATCTAAAAATGAGCTGTTACATTAATAAGGTAGATTCAATTCACATTTTCAGGACGGGAGTCATGCAAAAAACCAAAGCTGTTGTCGTGATAGGCGGTCTTTTACTTTTAGTGGGAACCTTCGGAGGCTGTAGCAACAAGAACGCGGATACAGCTTTTCTGGACCTCAATACCAGAATACTCATCTACGAATCCACTTTGGGCGGTGGCAAGAACCTGAAGGTTTCCGTAACGGATAAAAGAAGGCACAATGTTCTGATGAAAAAAGATTCCGAACGAAAAATCAGATCCGGCCGGGCTTTGGTTGTAAAGAATTATCACCCATCTCTCAGATTGGATACCAACTTCCAACAAACCGCCACCGAAGCTTTTCAATTGCAAGGGTACGCAACGGATGGCAAAGGCACCGGGAGCACCCGCGAATTGACGATCTACATCACCAAAATGGATCTTCGGCTACGCAAGCAAAGAGTTGGCTCAGGCGCTCTACCTCAAGTCCAAGCCCGGCTTCGCTCAAAAATGAAGGTGGCTGCCAAAAACCGAGGTATGGCTTATGGGAACGAATACGAATTTTTCATCAAAAAATCCTATCCAGGCCTTCCTGAAAAAATAGAGACTGAAAAGATTCTGAATTACGGTCTCACCCAACTCCTGCATCAGATACTGGAAGATCCCAAGCTCGCCGAATTTCTGACCAGCTGAGACTGAAGACGAGCTTATAACCGCAACTTGACTCCTGTTTTTCCGAAAAAGAGTAGGTTGCGTCAATGGGTCCAAGGCATGGGAATTGTCTTCAAAGGTATCCTCCTCTCGCAAATGCCTGACAGGCGTTTTCTAAAATAACAAGTCCGATAAATTGTAGTAAACTACGGCACGACTAAAGGGTTGCGGAATAATTTCCAGCCCGAGTTTGATTCAACACCTCACTTCCCAAGCGGGTAAACCATGATACGAATAATCAACTTCCCTGATGTCCTGAGTGGCACCCGACAAAGAAGTTTATCTTACCCCTTGATGCGGACAATGCTCGGAGTATTCGTTTTACTTGTAGGATTCGGGTGTACCCACGATCACAAAATTGACCTTAACCCGGAAATATTCGTCCGCGTCAGCAACATCGGTAAAGGCGAAAGGCTGGTGGTTCGGGTAAAAGACACACGTTCTCAAAAAGCCATTTCCAAGAAGGAATCCAACCTTAAAGTGATCTCGGACCGCGCGATCAACACAGTCAACATCTATGCATCCTCCAGCGTTCGCGATACCGTTTTGGAGAAGGTAATGGGAGGCTTTGAGCGGATGGGTTTTCATCCGTCCAAACATGGCAACCGTTCCAACCGGATGATCACCGTAGAGATATCCAAGCTTCAATTGAACTGGAGAGCAGGGATAAAAACCCCGGAAGTCCATGCCCAAATGGAAACCCTTCTCCGGGTACAGGCTAGCCATGGAGATCAATCCTTCAAAAACATTTACAGCACCCGAATGACCAAGTCGCACCGCATGCTTACCGGAAAATTCAAAAACGAGCGGCTGGTGAACAACAGTCTTTCCATGGCTATACAAAAAATGTTCGACGATCCTGAACTGCTTCGATTTCTGCTGCCAGGGAAACCTTGATTCCGTTTCAAAGCGTTGTCTGATCCATAGGGAACCATCCTTTCAGCTTGGACATTCTGAATCTCAAGGCACCTGGGCATTCAAAACGATTGAAATAACGCCCTTAAAATCTGATACTTATTGCCAATCCAGGGGCATCGTGATAACCTTGATTTGTACAAATAATAAATTTATTCCTAATGGTTTTCAAAGAGAGGATCATTCCTAAGCTTCTGAAAACTTCAATTAAGCCAACTATTTGGATCGCGTGACCAAAGGATTTAAGACCTGTATGACCCCTGAATTTGAGAGGAAAAACGCTCGTGAAGTATTCTCAACTGACCTTTGACGATCCCAATTACAAAAATGCCCCTCCCCACCTTCGGCGGGACCAGATTGTTTCCAAGCTGAAGGAAAGTTTCGATTTTGAAAACGCCCACCTGCGCGCCTCGTCTAATGAGGGTCAAGGCGTCTTGTCAAAATGCCACGGGTATGAAGCCCCGGACCAAGCCAAGGACCTCGGCATTTATCCCTATTTCCGCGAAATTGAGGCCATGAATGGCGCCCACGTCACCATTGGGGGACGCGACGTCATAACGGTATCCAGCAACAACTACCTGGGCCTGACCAAAGACCCCCGAGTCATCGAATCAGCCAAAAATGCTTTGGAAAAATTCGGTACTGGATGCACCGGCAGCCGGTTTGTCAATGGGAACCTGAGTATCCACAAAAAACTGGAGGACGACATTTCCCTCTTTCTGAAGCGGGAAGACACTATCGTCATGTCTACCGGTTACCAGGCCAATCAGGGAACCATTGCCTGTCTGCTGGGCAGAAAAGATATTGCTTTCTCCGACCGGGAAAACCACGCCAGCATCTATGAAGGGTGCGCAGTGGCTCCCGGTACAACGGTGCGTTATCGCCACAACGACATGGATCATCTGGAACACTGCCTGAAAAAATATAGTGGTGTGGAAGGCAAACTCATCATAACCGACAGCGTTTTCAGCATGAGCGGCGATATAGCGAATCTTCCGGGAATCGTCAAGCTGGCGCGGGATTACAAGGCCAACATTCTGGTGGACGAGGCCCACGGCATGGGTGTCATCGGTGAAGCAGGCCGAGGCGCCACGAGCTATTACAATCTGGAGAAAGAGGTCGACATCTATGTCGGCACTTTTTCAAAAAGCATGGGATCGATTGGCGGTTTTGTTTCTGCGCATCCTAAAGTCACCGAATACATCCGGCACAAGGCTTCGGCGTTTATCTTTACGGCCGCGTTACCACCGGCCTCCGTCGCCGGTGTCAATACCGCTCTCAACATCATGATTCAGGAACCGGAGAGGATTCAGCAACTCCGTGATAATACCGCCTACATGAAAAAAGGATTGTTTGGCATGGGATTTCAAATCAACAACAATCCGATCCCCATCATTCCCATCAAAATCGGAGACGAGGCATTGACGCTTTATTTCAACCAACTTCTGTTCGACCAGGGAGTTTTTGCGGGAGTTGCCGTGTCACCTGTGGTTCCGGCCTTCCACGCGATGATACGAACCAGCTTCACCTCCGCCCACACACAGGAGGATCTGGACCACGTTCTCCGCACCTTCAAAACAATCGGGACCGACTTGGGCATTATCCCTCAATAATGACCATCGTTTTAAAAAAGGTCGAGTCCACCAGAGATATTGACCACTTCATACAACTCCCACACCAAATATATTCCAAAGACAGCACTTGGGTGGCTCCGCTGGACAGCGAGAGAAAAAAGTTTCTCTCCCCAGAGATAAATCCTTTTTTTGACCACGCCGAAGCCGTGTACTTTCTCGCTTTATCCACCAATGGAAAAACTCTGGGACGCATCGCCGCCATCGTGGACAACGACCATAATCGGTTTCACAAGGAAAGTACCGGCTTCTTCGGAATGTTTGAATGCGTCAATGACGTGGAGGTTTCCACCCTTCTATTGAACGCAGCGGAGCAATGGTGCCGGGAGAAAACAATGGACCGAATGCGGGGTCCCCTGAATTTGTCTATCAACCACGAATGCGGCCTGCTCGTGGAAAATTTTGACGACGCGCCGGTGGTGGGCATTCCCTATAATCCCCCTTACTATGCCGATTTGCTCCTCCATTGGGGCCTGAAAAAAATCAAGGATCTGGTTTCACTCGACCTTCAACTCACTCGAATCCCGGAATATCTGCAAAGAGCGGTTTCATTAATTCAAAAAAGGAACCGGTTCAGCATACGTTGCCTGCAGATGGATCGGTTCGACGAAGAAATGGATGTGCTTTGGGAGATTTATAATTCCGCATGGGAGGTAAACTGGGGTTTCGTGCCGATGCATCATAAAGAGTTCATTTTTATGGCACAGGAAATGAAGAGCGTGGTGGACCCTCGGTTGTGCTTTATCGCAGAGGTGAACGGTGAGCCCGCCGGATTCTTTCTGACCTTGCCGGACGTGAATCAGGCACTTAAATCCATGAAAGGAAAACTATTCCCTTTCGGCTGGCTGAAGTTTATTCTAGGTAAGAGAAAGATTAATCGCTCCCGCGTGATTACTCTGGGAGTCAAAAAACAATTTCAACGCTTGGGGATCGACGCCTTTTTCTACCACGCCACCTATAAGCAATTAATGGAAATAAATATCTTCCGGGTGGACATGTCCTGGGTGCTGGAAGACAACCAAGCCATGATCGGTCCCATTGAAAAAATCGGGGGCATCCCCTACAAACGACATCGAATCTATGAGCGAAGCATCACCCATTGACGGATCATCCACTCTGGTTACCGGAGCCACCGGATTTATCGGCAGCCACCTGGTCGACGCTTTGCTGGAGCGCGGGTGCAAGGTGCATTGCGTGGTCCGTGAAACCAGCAATCTGCAATGGCTCGACACGTCGCGCGTTATCTTGCACACTGGGGATCTCCATCAACCCGGGACATATCAGGAGGGTCTCACCGAAGTGGATTATGTGTTCCATTGCGCCGGTATCACCCGTGCCAATGACAGACATGAATACCTCCATAACAATGCGCGGGTTTGCATTCCTTTTTACCGGAGTTGTGTCGAGCACGGCAAACAAATTAAAGGGGTAGTGCATATCAGCAGTCTTGCTGCGGTCGGACCCACCCCTCCCGACCAGAAAGTCGATGAAGAGACTCCGTGCCATCCACTCACTTATTACGGTAAATCCAAGTTGACCGGCGAGGAGATTGCTTTAGGGTATGCTTCGGAACTACCCATGGTTGTCCTCCGTCCGCCGGTGGTGTACGGAGAACGGGAAGTCAACTTCTTCTCTTATTTAAAAGCCATCAACTGGAGAATGGCCCTCAAAATAGGAACCGCCCCGCGGGTCCTCTCTATTATTTATGTCAAGGATCTGGTCGATGCCATGATCCGGGCGGCGGCGGCTCCGGACCCGGATCGAAATGTTTTTTTCATCACCGACGGCAATATTTATTCGTGGGACGATCTGGCCAACGCCGCAATGAAGGCTCTGGAAGTCCGGGCGCAAACTGTGATCATTCCGGTCTCGTTGATGGGCTTTACCGCCATGGTATCGGAGTTTCTGGCAAAAATGAGGAATCGAACCCCGCTCCTCGACCGGCAACGGATGATCGATCTCCGCCAAAGTGCATGGACAGCATCGTCCGAGCGGTTTTTCGACCATTACTCCTTCAAACCCCAATTCGACCTGAACCAGGGCTTGAAACAAACATGCGCCTGGTATAAACAGCAGGGGTGGCTTTAAAATGTCTTTGCAAGACCAGATCAATCAAATCCGAAAAGACCTGACGGAACCAGTGGTCCGTTGGATCCAAGAACCGGCCGCGCGGCCACTTGTCTATGCTTTTAAAGAAACTCCTGTCACACCCAACCAAGTCACAGCTCTCTCCGCTCTATTGGCCATTAGTGCGGCGTATTTTTTTAGTTTGGGGGATACCCGCTCCATAATTCAGGGGGGGATTATTTTTGAAATATCCCTTATCCTAGATAGTGTGGACGGGGAACTCGCCCGGGCCAAAGGGATGGCCAGCGAATGGGGGCGCATCGTGGACGGCATCGGCGATTACGTTTCCAGTATCGCCGTTTTAATTGGATTGATGATTGGGTTTCCCGACTCCAAGGGAGCGTTGCTCATTCTGGCGTTTCTCATCTTTTTGAGAGGTGTCACCTTTGATTACTTCAAGGAAAATATGACGAGCCGGGTAAAACACGGATATGATGGCTCGCAACGCGATATCCAGAAAACTTATGAGAAAACATCAGCATCCCCCTCTTTTATACTCAAGGTCTATTTTTATTATTTACAACTCCAGCAATTGCTGTTCAGAGGACATTGGACTTCTTTCAAGGGTTATGCTTCAACCGGGCCATCGACGGATGCCGCTTGGCCGGAAAAACAGAGACTGCGCTACTATCAGGAAAAACAGCCTTTGATCGTGCTTTGGAAATGGAACGGGCCGGATTTGATTTTTTTTCTCATGGCCCTGCTCTCCTGTTTCTCTATTCTGGAAAATTACTTACAGTGGCTCTCAGGAATCATGACCCTACAATTGGTACTAACGTTCATTCTTCATCATTATATGATTCGCAATGAAAAATATTCTTAAGTGGTGCTACCTTAATATAACTTCAAAAAATCCGTGGCTCCTTGTCGGGTGTGCAGCCCTATTAACACTCGGAGCCCTCTGGATAGCCTCTGGGTTGACCTACAGCCCCCGCTTGGACAACCTCCTCCCTCAGGATCTGGAGCTGGTCCGGGAATTCAACCAAGTGGTTAAAAAAACAGGAGGTACCGGACCGCTAGTGGTGGTTCTAGAAGGATTGAAACCAAGGGAAGCACCCCAAGTCATTGATGGCCTGACCGGAAGATTTCAACGGGTTCCTGATGTTTATTTTGTAGACTCCCGGTTACCGGTTCAATTTTTAAACAATCGCCAACTACTGTTCGCCACTCAAAGCGATCTGGAAGAACTGGACAAAGTCGTTGAGGGAGCCATTGAGCACGCCCGTAGCTCGTTGACCGGATTTTTTGGAACTTCTCAAGATTCTTATAATCCCTCCAAGCTCCAAGACCTGTCCGGCCATTATAAAATCTTTGAAAATATCCAGCCGTTCTATAGGGGCAAAAGCGGTAACCGTTATTATATTTTCATTCAACCACGCGGCACGGCTTCCAATACCGGCTTCACCCAACAATTCGTTAAGTCGATCCAAAAACAAGTCGACCAATTCCTTGCAGGTAATCGGTTCCCAAATTTAAAAATTCAGTTTTCCGGAGGCATGATCACACGCATCGAGGAAAACCAGGTCATTCAAAACGATTTAAAAAATTCCGTGATCGTTGCCATGGTTCTGGTCACATTCATTCTGGCTCTGTACAACCGGTCCATCCTCTCCATTATCCTGCTATTCATTCCCTTGATCACCTCCCTCAGCCTGACCTTTGCGTTCACCCGTCTGTTGATTGGCCACGTCAACATTATTTCCGGGTTTTTGGTCGCGATACTGACTGGATTGGGAATCAATTATGGAATCCATTTATACATTCGATTCAAACAGGAATTACGCAAAGGCCAAACCATCCCGGCGGCGGCAGAGCTGGTCGCCACTCAGGTAGGACGATCCGGCGTCATTGCCATGGCTACAACGATCAGCGTCTTCTCTCTGTTAATGTTTTCCGATTTCCGGGGATTCTCAGAGTTCGGCACCATTGCGGCTATCGGGATCATGTGCTCCTTCCTCAGTTACTTTTTCCTGTTGCCTGCGTTAATTCTCTGCGCCGACAAAATTCACGGATTACGGAAGCCCCGCCCCCGACTGTTCTCTTTAAAAATTTCCGCCATCTATTCCAAAACTCCTATTTTTCTGGTGGCTATGTTCATCGTGCTGCTGATCTCCAGCCTGTTTCTCCTCCCCGATATACAGTTCGAGCACGATTTCCGAAAATTGCGCGGAGAATCGCCGGCCGCCGACTTCGAAGCAGAAACCACAAAGGACTTTGGATTCGCCTTTTCTCCCACCGTGATCATGACTCCCAACAAAGAAGATCTTTTCCAAATCCATCAGGCTCTTCAAACCATCAAGGAAAAATACGGGGACGATACCACTATAGGGATTCATCATTCACTGGACCTGTTCAGCCTCAAACAGTACGAAAGTAAAAAAGCGGTCCTGAAGCGCATCCACGATAAGTTGATCAAAGACCGGGATATCATTGAAATATCAATGGGAACCCAGCGATACCGCAAGCTCAAGCGATTGGTGGAAGCCAAACCCTTCGACGAAAAACATATTCCCCCTAATTTATTGAAACGGTTTATGGCGGGGGATCAATACCTGCTCCTGATATTTTCTCCGGCAGATAAAAACTTTTTCGATGTAAGAAACATTTATCAACTCGAAAAGGAAATCAAAGAACTCAAAGCATCCCTCGCCAAAGACAATATTCATTTTGCAGTATTGAACGAAAACCTGTTGGCCGCCGCTATTCTGGACTTGGTTCAACACAAAGGCCCTCAAACCCTGGCTTGGGCCATGGGACTGGTATTTTTAATTCTGCTCTGGGACTACCGAAGTCCCCGGTTGGCTTTCAAAACCTTCCTTCCCCTACTTACAGGCCTGTCTCTGACCGGAGCGTTGATGGCCGTCTTTCATATCAAACTGAATTTCATCAATATGGTCATGCTTCCTTCGATTGTCGGTATCATGGTCGATCATTGCGTTTATCTAGGCCATCACATTTTGGATTATTCACGGCATGAGGCCACCAAATCCGTCAAGGAAACCGGAAGCGCGATTATTCTGTCCGCCTTGACGAGCATGGCTGGATATGTCAGCCTGAATATCGCGCACCATGCCGGAGTACGATCTATCGCTCATGTCGTGGAAGTGGGAATCATCGTCTGCACCTTATGCGCTTTATTCATGCTCCCGGTATTATTTCAAATGGGCGCCCACAAATCGCCTTCATACCGAGCGCCCAAACAGGACCTACAGAATTAGATCGAGTTGGTGTCAATGGATTTCGATATTTGAGTGAGGCTTCTTTATGAACGACTCTGCACCCTTCAAAGGAAAACCCATCTCCCAAATTGCTTTCCAACTGGGGCTGAAGGAGGAAGATTGGGTTCCCTATGGCACCACCAAGGCCAAGGTCAATCTCTCTGTTCTTAAAAAGCACCCGCCCCAAGGCAAACTGATTCTGGTCTCCGCCATCACCCCCACTCCGGCAGGCGAAGGCAAAACCACCACGACGATCGGATTGGGACAGGCCCTCGCGCATCTGGGACAATCCGTCAGTATTGCCTTGCGCGAACCGTCCCTCGGCCCGTGCCTGGGCATGAAAGGCGGTGCTACCGGCGGAGGCCTGAGCCAGGTGCACCCCGCTGACGAAATCAATCTCCACTTCACGGGTGATTTTCACGCCATCACATCAGCCCACAATCTTCTGGCCGCCCTTCTCGACAACCGAATTTACCGCGAAGAAGCGGTGGCTATCGATCCGCGCCGCATCACCTGGAAACGGGTGGTGGACATGAACGACCGCGCCCTGCGGAATATCATTGTCGGCTTGGGCGGTGTTCTGCAGGGTGTGCCGCGTGAATCGGGATTCGATATTACCGCCGCCTCCGAAATCATGGCCATCCTCTGCCTGGCAAAGGATTACGACGACTTAAAAATCCGCCTCGGCCGCATTCTTGTCGCCTTCACCCACGACGGCGAACCGGTCACCGCCGATTCGTTAAACGCCACCGGCGCATTGTCCGCTCTGTTAAAAGACGCACTCATGCCAAACCTTGTACAAACCATCGAAGGCGTTCCGGCCTTTATCCATGGCGGACCTTTCGCCAACATCGCTCATGGGTGCAACTCGGTGATCGCTACGAAAATGGCTCTGGGACTGACGGATTGGGTGATTACCGAAGCCGGGTTCGGCTTCGATCTGGGAGCGGAAAAGTTTTTCGATATCAAATGCCAAAGCGCGGGACTCGATACTGCCGCCGTGGTACTGGTGGCCACCTGCCGGGCGCTCAAGATGCACGGCGGCGTCTCCAAAGACCAACTCACCGAAAAAAACATGGAAGCGCTACAAAAAGGCCTGGCCAATCTCAACAAACACGTTGAGAACATCCACAAATTTTGCGAACCGCCGGTGGTCTGCCTCAATCGCTTCGCCACCGACCATGATGAAGAAATCGAACTGATCCGCAGCCACTGTCTGAAAACTTTAGGCGTGCCCTTCGCCGTCAGCAATCATTTTGAAGAGGGAGGATTGGGCGGCACGGAATTGGCGCAGGCGGTGATAAAGTACGCGGAGAAAACTTCGAGTCCGTTTTGTCCGCTCTATGACTGGAAGGAAGACGTCAAAACCAAAATCTGGAAGGTGGCAAACGGCATGTACGGCGCGGCGAACATCGTTTACACCAAAAAGGCAGAGCGCGATTTAAAATCCATCGAACAACTGGGTTACGAAAAACTTCCTGTGTGCATCGCCAAAACGCCGCAATCGCTGTCTGACGACCCCAAACTCCTGGGCCGGCCCACGGGGTTCACCGTGACCGTGCGCGAAATCATAATTTCAGCGGGCGCCGGATTTCTCGTCCCCATCACCGGCGACATCATGCGCATGCCCGGCCTTCCGAAAAAACCTCAGGCGGAACACATCGACTTAATTGATGGCAACATCACCGGTGTGAAATAGACCGGCCTCGCTAGAAATCCTTACTCATAATACGAAGCACCGCAATTGGGCATCTCGTAGATTTCAACCTTCTTGATACAGACGCTATCGGTATTGAGTTCGGCGCTCAGTTTTTTGTACAACCAGCGCGCGATATTTTCGGCGGATGGGTTGTCCTTGTCGAATGGCGGGATCTCGTTGATATTTTTGTAATCAAGGACGGACAAGCAGGACTCGACTTTTTCTTTAAGCTTGATGAAATCGATACCGACGCCGATCGAGTCCAGCTCTTTCGCCTCGGCAGTAACGGATGCCGTCCAGTTGTGGCCGTGCAGGTTTTCAAACTGGCCGTCATAGCCTTTCAACCGGTGCGCCGCCGAAAATTGTGTGGTCACATAAATTTCATACATAATTAAATTCCTTTGAGGACGGCGGTTATACTTTCATGGGCCGCGTTCATCATGGTTTCAATCTGGCCGGGTTCGATCACCAGTGGCGGAATAAAATAAACCACGTTCCCGAGGGGACGCAGGATCACTTCACGCTTCAGGCCCTCGAAAAAAATCTGATGCCCCAC
>QIDN01000192.1 GCA_003229345.1 Nitrospirota bacterium
CGAAATCATCGAAGAGTTGAAGGAAACCACTTCCTCCGAGCGGTCCGGCCGCGCGCAGGATCAGGAAGACACCTACGCCATGCAGAAGCTCCGGGCACGGGGGTACATGTAATGGGAAGTAACGGTCACAAAGAACCCCAGCCCGGCAAACAAATGAAGCTGGTCATCGTCGGCCACGTCGATCACGGCAAGTCCACCCTGGTGGGCCGCCTCATGGCGGATACCGACAGCCTGCCCACCGGCAAACTCGATTTTGTCAAAGATATCTGCGACCAGCAGGGCAAATCGTTTGAGTTCGCGTTTCTCCTCGATGCGCTGGAGGAGGAGCAGAAACAGGGCATCACCATCGACACTTCACAGATCTTTTTCAAGACTAAGAAACGACCGTATGTGATCATCGACGCGCCCGGCCACAAGGAATTCCTCAAGAACATGGTCACCGGCGCGGCCAACGCCGAAGCGGCCCTTCTGCTGATCGACGCCTACGAAGGCGTGCAGGAACAGTCGCGGCGCCACGGGTACCTCCTGCGCCTGTTGGGCATGAAGCAGGTGGCGGTAGTGATCAACAAAATGGATCTGGTCGAATACGACCCCGAGGTGTTCTACAAAATCAAATCCGAGTACACGGCCTTTCTCAAGTCCATGGGCGTGGAAGCGCGGGAATACATCCCTGTCTCCGCCAAGCTGGGAGAAAATATCGCCCACCGTTCCGAAAATATGACCTGGTACCAGGGGCCGACCGTGCTCGAAATGCTGGACAAGTTCGAGGACAAACTGCCGGAAGTCAACCAGCCGTTTCGCATGCCCTTGCAGGATGTATACAAGTTCGACGAACGACGCATCCTCGCCGGACGAGTAGAATCCGGCACAGCCAAGATCGGCGACGAAATTATTTTCGCTCCTTCCAACAAAAAAGGCATTATCAAATCCATCGAGAGCTGGAGTGTGGACAAGGAAGCGCAAACGATTGAGGCGACGCAATCCGTCGGCATCACTTTAACCGAACAGATTTTTGTGGAACGCGGGGACGTCGCCACGCTGGCCAGCGATCCACCTATCGTCACCACCACGTTTGACGCCAATGTTTTCTGGATGGGGAAAAAGCATCTAAAAAAGGGCGGAACCTATCTCATCAAACTGGCCACGCAAAACGTGGAATGCGAAGTTGCCAAATTCAACAAGGCGATTGACGCATCAACACTGGAGACTCTGCCCGATCAGGATTTCATCGCCAAAAACGACGTTGCGGAGTTGACCCTGCGCACCCGGCAACCCATCGCCTTCGACCTGTTCAACACCATCGCCGAAACCGGCCGGTTTGTGCTGGTGGACGAATATGACGTGTGCGGTGGGGGAATCATCACTGGCTTCACCCCGCTGTCGGAAATCGACCGGTTCCGCGACGAAGCGCGCTACCGCGATTCGCATTGGATCAAGGGCACCGTCACCCCGGACATGCGGGCTTACCGCAACGGCCACCGTGCCGCCATGATTCTCATCACCGGCAAAGCGGGCGTCGGCAAAGCCGCCCTGGCCGGTCACCTGGAAGAAAAACTGTTCAACCAGAATTTCCAAAGCTATCTGCTCGATGGTCGCAATATTCAGGTAGGCCTCGGCGCGGACATGGATCAGGACAAATACTTCTCCGACGGGGAAGCGGTCCGGCGCTTCGGCGAAGTTGCCAAACTGTTCGTCGATGCCGGTCACGTCGTCATCTCCACCTCCAACGTGTTCAACCATGAAGATCATTCAAACATCAGCCTGCTGATCGAGCCGACTCCGATTGTGGAAGTCCAAGTCACGAGCGACCAGTTCCCGAAAGGCAAACCGGAGATCGTTTTAACGACCGATGAAGCGGCGAATCATGAAATCGCGGTCCAGAAAATCCTCGATTACCTGAAGGACCAAAAAATCCTGACCGGCCAGAACTACTCGATTTAAAAGGCTCTATATAATCAGGGAAAAGGGAATTGACTTTTTTTCTCTGACGTGACAAAGTGCCCTTTCGTTTCGGCCTCACGGGTCGGGTTCAGGGAATTCTCGAAAGTTATTTATGCCAAAGATCACTGTTCATAATTCAGACACCGGCGAGGTGAAAACGTTCAAAGTTGGCTACGGCGCCAACCTGCGCAAGGGCGCGGTGTTCAACGATATCGTGCTCTATAAAGGCATGGCGGTCCAGTTGAACTGCCGGGGCATGGGTATGTGCGGCACCTGCCTGATCGAAGTCGAGCCTCTGGAAAACGTGAACGGCCATTCCCTGATCGAAAAACTCCACCGCGTCGGACCCAACCAGAAACTCGGTTGCCGCGCCAAAGTGTACGGCGACATCACCATCAAAGTCGCCCTCAAGGATCTTTAAATCCTCTTCTACTTTCTACCTTTTCTTTTATCCTGTAGTCCTGTCTAATTTTTTCAATACATCTGTAGCAGAATCAATAGCGGCAGGAGGGTCAGCCCAACGATGGCGATCAACGCGTGCACCAGCACATCCCATTTGCGGCTCAGGGGAACGAGTGTGATAAAGTAGAGTCCGATCAGGTATTCCCAGATCGTGTTTTCGGAATGAACGCCGTTCATCACCAGGAATAAAACCAGGCAGATCAGGATCGTAATATAAAGATACAAATGCATCCGGATCAGGTAGGGTTCTTTTTTGAAAAACGCCATGTACAACCCCAGGAAGATGTTGACGGTGTTAAAAATAATCGCCGCTATCACCCATATCAAAGAGGGTGATTCGCTGACTTGGGGAAACACGTTGGCAAACATAAGGTCTGTTCGGGGTCTAAGTTGAAGCCAGCGTAACGCTGGACCTAATATAGTCCTCCCCTTACTAAGGGGAGGATATAGGTGGGGTTGCTTTTGACTGGGTCATAACAACTAAAAGGTAATGGTTGTCATAACCTCCCCTACATCCCCTCCTTGGTAAGGAGGGGACCGGGCTAGGCCCGGAGCTCATTTTAATTATTTGTGCTCGTTGAATGATGTCGCAGTGACAAAAAAACCTCCAATACAAGGGGAGAATTCTAACATGGATTTGGATTTAAAAGACCGCAAAGTCCTCATCACCGGCGCCGCCGAAGGCATCGGCCGCGCGCTGGCGCTGGCATTTGGCAAGGCCGGAGCGCGGGTGGCCGGATGCGCCCGCACCCAACCCCGACTGCACGCCTTGGAGGAAGAAATGGAAGGGGAAGGCCACTTATTTCAAGCGGTGGACGTCACCCAATCCGATCAGCTTCAGGAGTTTCACGATCACGTACTGGAACAACTGGGCGGGTTGGACGTGCTGGTCAACAATGTCGGCTCCGTCGGCAAGCTGACCAACTTCCACGAGCTGACCGATCAGGACTGGCGGGAGTCGTTCGAGATCAATCTGCTTCCCGCAGTACGCTTGTGCCGGATGTTTATCCCTACCCTGAAACATTCCGGCGCGCCACGCATCATCAACATCTCGTCTATCGCCGGTTCCCGGCCAGGAGACGCCTTTCCCCATTACAGTGCCATGAAGGCAGGGCTGTCCAATCTCACCGTATCACTGGCACAAACGCTGGCGGAGGATCATATCCTGGTCAACTCAGTGTCTCCCGGCCCGGTATGGTCCCGGTCGTGGAAAAATGAAGCGCAGGAATTGGTGAAACAAACCGGTAAACCGCTTCACGAAGTGGAGGAGAACATCAAAAGTGAAACGGCGGCAACGGTACCCTTGAAACGCATGGGCATGCCGGAAGACGTGACGGGACTGGTGCTGTTCCTGGCATCCGATCACGCATCATGGATCACCGCCACCAATTTTCATGTGGATGGCGGCATCACTCAAAATCCGTATTAGGGAAATAGGGGCTTCGTTAAATACGTTGCGTCAGGCCTTGGTGGATTTCTTCGAATAGTTTTCTTAAATCGTATTTATATTCCCAGGCAGGATAATCTTTTTTGAATTTACTGACATCGCTGATCCACCAGATGTGGTCGCCGATGCGGTTCTGCTCCTCGTAAGTCCAATCCAGTTTGTTGCCGGTAATCTCTTCGCACAGTTGAATCGCCTCCAGCATCGAACAATTGCTGTGCCGGCTACCCCCCATGTTGTAGACTTTGGCGACTCCGGGGTTCTGATAAAAATGGTACAGTGCGTTTACCAGGTCGTGGCTGTGAATGTTGTCCCGTACCTGCTTGCCCTTGTAGCCGAACACGGTGTACGGTTTTTTCTGCAGGGCGCAAATCATGACGTAAGAAAGAAACCCGTGCAATTCAGTACCGGAGTGCCCTGACCCGGTTAAACATCCACCACGAAAGCAGGCGGTTTTCATATCGAAATACCGCCCGTATTCCTGCACCAGCAGGTCGCCCGCCGCTTTTGACACGCCGAACAAACTGTGGGTGGTATCGTCGATACTCATCGACTCGTCGATCCCGTTTTTATAATACGGATGGCTTTCGTCGACCTCCCAACGCGTTTCCAATTCGACCAGCGGCAGTGAATTCGGGGTATCGCCGTACACCTTGTTGGTGGAAATATTGATGAACACTGCCTTCGGACAATGCCGGCGTGTCATCTCCAAAAGAACCAGCGTACCGTTGGCGTTGACGGTAAAATCGGTGAGAGGATCGCTCGCCGCCCAGTCGTGCGACGGTTGCGCGGCACAATGGACGATCAGTTTGATGTCCTTGCCATATTCCTTGAAGATGCGTTCCATGTCTTTTTCGGAGCGGATGTCGCAATCGTAATGCTTATAGTCCGAAAAATCTTTCTCCAGCCGTTCGCGATTCCAACGCGTCGACGCTTCCTTGCCGAAAAACTGACTGCGCATGTCGTTGTCGATTCCCCGGACGGCCAAACCCTTGTCCATCAGAAAACGAACGGCCTCCGAACCGATCAATCCACCCGAGCCTGTAACCAACGCAATATCCAATTTAACTTCCCTTTCTCAAGCCCGTCACCGGGGTTGCCATTGTTCCAGAAAACGAACGATACGCTCGGCAGTGCATCCATCCCACAGTTCCGGACAGCGTCCCTGTTTGCCGCCCGTTTTGATTATATGTTCCGCCACCCGGATGATGGCAGAAGCTCCTACCAATGTGTTGGTGCCCTCGTCCAGGGTAACCGGCCGTTCAGTATTTTCTCTAATCGTCAGGCACGGTACGCCTAATACGGTGGTTTCCTCTTGAATGCCGCCCGAATCGGTCAATACCATTTTCGCCTGGCTCATCAGGCGAACCATATCCAGATAAGGTTGCGGCTCCAGCAGGATCAGCGATTTCACGGATTCTTCCAAACCAAACTCCTCAATACGACTGCGGGTGCGGGGGTGCACGGTGAACACAATTTTCAAATGTTTCGATATTTGGTGTACCGCTTTCAGTATGCCCGCGAATACCCCTTTCGCATCCACGTTGGAAGGCCGGTGCAGAGTCATCACCGCATATCCTCCCGGCTGCAACTGCAATTGATCGAGAATGCGGCTGGTTTGTGCGGCGTTCTCCCGATGCTTCAGAAGCGTATCCACCATGACATTACCCACAAACTGGATTTTTTCGGGAGGGGTTCCTTCCTTTAAAAGATTTTCCCGCCCACTCGGTTCGGTGATGAACAACAGATCGGAAAGACGGTCGGTCACCACCCGGTTGATTTCCTCCGGCATGTTCCAGTCGAATGACCGTAGTCCCGCTTCCACATGAATCACCGGAATCTTTCTGTAGGATGCGGCCAGGGCACAGGCCACGGTGGCATTCACGTCGCCCACTACCAGAATAGCGTCGGGCGATTCCTCTTCCAACACCGGATCAAATTTTCGGATGGTTTCCGAGACCTGCCAGGCTTGCCCGCCAGAACCTACCTCCAGTTCGATATCGGGGTGCGGGATTCCCAATTGATCGAAAAACACGTCGTTCATATTTTGATCGTAATGCTGTCCGGTATGAAGCAGAACCGGAGTGATTTTGGGCGACGCCTTCATGTGCTCCATAATCGGAGCAATTTTCATAAAGTTAGGCCGGGCGCCGACGATATTCAATATTTTCATAGAAGTGACTTTGCCGGGATTCGTTTTCAGGTTTTTCGACCCACCAATGAAATCGCAGATTGCCAGATCAAGAGAATTGCCGTATCCTTAGGCCATCGAATTCCTGTATTTCCCTATCTTTTCAATATAACAGACAACCGATTCCTTAAAAACATGAATCCTCAAATCTTTCGAGAGTATGACATCCGCGGCCTGGTTGAAGAGGACCTGACCCCGGAAACTGTGGAACTGATCGGTAAAGCCATCGGCACCTACATCCGCCGCGATGGTGGCAAAACCCTGACACTGGGTTGGGACATCCGTGCTAGTTCCGTGGAATTCCGCAACATCATGACACGAGCACTGAACTCCACCGGATGCGATGTGATCGACATCGGCTGCGTGCCGACGCCGGTCGCCTATTTTTCCCTGCATCACCTGAAACCCGACGGCGGCGTAATGATCACCGGCAGTCACAATCCACCGGAGTTCAACGGATTCAAGATCAGCCACGGTCTGCACAGTTTGTATGGCGAAAAAATCCAGATACTGAAAGGCTTAATTGACAAAAACGATTTTGAAACAGGCAACGGCCAGTCCAGCAAAACCGATATCCTCCAACCCTATATGGACAAAATCTGCGAGGTCATCAACATATCGCGAAAACTCAAGGTGGTGGTTGACGGGGGCAATGGGTGTTTCGGGATCACCGGCCCCCAACTGTTGCGCAAACTCGGACTGGACCCCATCGAGCAATTTTGTGAACCGGACGGTAGTTTTCCAAACCATCACCCGGACCCGACCGTTCCCGAATACATGCAGGATCTGATCGACCGGGTCCGGACCGAAAAGGCCGACCTGGGAATCGGATTCGATGGCGATGCCGACCGACTGGGTGTGGTCGATGATAAAGGCAATCTATTATGGGGCGATCAACTGCTGATCCTGTTCGCACGCGACATATTGCAGAAACATCCCGGCACTGCCGTGGTGGGCGAAGTGAAATGCTCGCAAAATCTCTATGATGACATCAAAAAACAGGGAGGCGTGCCGGTGATGTCCGCCGCCGGACATTCCCTGATCAAAAAGAAAATGCTGGAGACCGGCGCGCTATTGGCCGGAGAAATGAGCGGACACATGTGTTTCAAGGACAACTACTACGGTTTCGATGACGCCATTTTCGCGGCGTGCCGGATATTGGAAATCGTCGCTTCCTCCTCGCAAAAGCTTTCCGATATGCTTTCGGATTTGCCCAAGACATTCAGCACACCGGAAATCCGGGTGGATTGCCCCGACACCTTAAAGTTCAAAATTGTGGGAGAGCTGACCGAACATTTCCGGTCCCGTTACGAGGTGATAGACATCGACGGCGTGCGCATCCAGTTTGAAAACGGCTGGGGCCTGGTCCGCGCTTCCAACACGCAACCTGTACTCGTGTTGCGATTCGAAGCGAAAACGGAAGATCAATTGAACGATTACCAGAAAATCGTCAATCAACAACTTAAGAAGTATCAGCCAGACGTAAAAGTTACCTAGCGTACAATCACCCCGGCGTAACCCACCACCTGATCCATATCCCCGCTGACTTCCCCCGAAGTCATGTATCGGACCAACTCAGCTTGCGTCGCGCCCAATTCCTTGCATGCGGTCAGCATCACCGTGGCTGGATTGACTCCGCACATGGTAATCCCCTCCTTTTCCACCGTGCGAAACAAGCCTTCCGGGTCCATCTTTAAAATTTGATCGATCGCTCTATGATCTTTTTCGGAGGCGTGGGTATGGCTTTCATAATGGGTCATGTCGGAACTGGCAACAATCAGTACAGGACGATCACAGGATCGGATCGCTCGCACAATTGCCTTAGCCAGCATCTGGCACTCGTCGAAACTCAAACGCATAAGGCAGATGGGAACAAGCTTGAACTGTTTGCAGAAATACTGGAGGAAAGGCAATTGAGTTTCCAGCGAATGTTCCAAACGGTGCGCTTCTTCGTTCTCACAGGCAATCGGCAGGTCTTTGAGGATGTTTTTCGCAAGGGTGGCATCGATTTCCAGATCGCCAAAGGGCATGATCCATGATCCGTGGGAGAAGATAGCAATGCGCTCCCCCATCCCTGTATGATTGGGCCCGATGAGAATAACGGTTTCTGGGATTTCAATCCGTGAATACACCGTCCCCGCTACATCTCCGGAATACATGATCCCCGCGTGCGGGGCAATCACCCCTTGGGCGCTGACTCTCGGAACCCCTGGCTCCAAATGGCGTTGCACTTCTTCGAGTAGTGCCACCGGATCATCGGGATAGAATCTTCCGGCCACCGCCGGGGAACGTGCCATGGCAATCTCCTTTTACTGGCGCACCTCACCGGTCATAGGGACAAAACGTACACCGGTGATTTTCTCACGCTTCAATTGACCCTTCGATTTGGTAATCCGGACCAAATCCTGAAACAGCATCCCTTCCAAAGGCAAAACCATGCGTCCGCCCTCTTTAAGCTGATCGATCAACGGTTGAGGAATTTCCGGTGTGGCGGCAGTCAATAGAATGGCGTTAAAGGGCGCGAACTCTTCCCAACCCTGATAACCATCCCCGTGTTTCACTTTGACGTTATCGTAACCCAACCGTTTGAGATCAGACCGGGCATCGGCCGCCAAGGCTTCGATGATCTCGATGGTATACACTTCCTTCACCATTTCCGCCAGCACTGCCGCCTGGTAACCCGATCCGGTACCAATCTCCAACACGCGGTCCTCCGGTTGCAAACGCGCGCTCTGGGTCATGAGCGCCACAATATAAGGCTGGGAAATGGTTTGGTCCTTGCCAATGGGAAGTGGAAAATCAGCGTACGCCAGATTTTTATTTTTCCCCGTTACAAACTCATGACGCGGCACCTTGAGCATGGCTGCCAGAACATTGGGGTCCGTAATATCGCGACCACGCAGGTCGACCTCCACCATGCGCTTACGCTCTGTTTCAAAGTCTATGGGGAGTGCGGGTTTCGGATATAGAAAAGCAGGGAAGAGGGAGGCGAGAAAGGGGAAAAACAGAAGCCTAAAGGATGAGGCCGTTTTTCTTAAGCCACTCTTCCGCGTCGAAGCGTTCGCTGATGAACTCTTCAAACTCGATTTCTTTCTTTGAAAGTCTTGCGCCATCGATATACTGCGCCTCTTCCGCCGTTTTCTTTTTGGCACGGCGGGGTTTCTTTTTGGATTTTTTCGGAGCCTCTTCCACTTCCACCTCGAACCCTTCGGTCAGGGATTGCAGTTTCAACACGAGAACCATAAAACTTTGCGGACAGATTTCGTCGCGCTTTTGGATTTCAGAGACGACCTTTTTCACCTTGGGAGAACTCAACACCGCTTCGGTAATCGCTTTCGACAGCTTTTCGTAATCCCCGTCCTGGCCACTGGAATGACTCACAACAAACCCCCTTCAAAAAAACTTAATTGACCTTCTGAGTACCATTGTGACAGATATCGCCAAACATTTCACCTTAACTTTGCCACCAACATAAACCGGTCCGATGGCAATGTCAAGACTGCGGGCCTGTAACCGGGGTAATATCAATAGCGCGGCATGGAAGGGTCTATAGTTTCAGCCCATTCCTCGATGCCGCCACGCATGCTTTTGACATTCTCAAACCCGATATCAATCAGAGCTTTCGCTGCTTTGAGGCTTCGTACCCCCGCTTTGCAGTGCAGAACAATTTCATCGCCCTTTTTGAGTCCGTTGAGTTTTTCGATCTTCTTTTCTTCAATGACATCCAACGGAATCAGAGTGGAGCCATCGATGCGGCAGATTTCAAATTCGCCCTGGCCGCGCACATCCACCAGCGTGAACTTCTTGCCGTTGTCCAACATCTGTTTGACCATTGTAGGTTCGATTTCCAGTTCGCGGTCAGCGGGGTTCTCTTGAGGAGGCAGGATTCCGCAAAATTGTTCGTAGTCGATGAGCTCGGTGATCGTCGGATTGTCGCCGCAGATCGGACAGTTCTTGTCCTTGCGCAGTTTCATTTCACGGAACTTCATTCCCAGCGCGTCAAAGAGGACCAGGCGCCCGTTCAGGTTGTCCCCCTTATCGAGAATCAGCTTGATCGCCTCGTTGGTTTGCAAGCCACCGATGATGCCGCACAACACGCCCAACACCCCGCCCTCGGCACAACTGGGCACCAGGCCCGGCGGCGGCGGTTCGGGATACAGGCACCGGTAACAGGGGCCGGTGCGCGAATCGAATACGGAAACCTGGCCTTCGAAGCGCAGGATGCATCCGTAGATATAAGGTTTCTTCAACAACACGCAGGCGTCGTTGGCGAGATAACGCGTCGGAAAATTGTCCGTTCCGTCAATGATGATATCCCAGTCCGCAAAAATACGCATCGCGTTTTCGGAAGTGAGCCGTTCGTTGTAGGTGATCACTTCCACATCCGAATTGAGATCGGCGAGGCGGGTTTTGGCAGAGTCGACTTTCAGTTTGCCGACGGTGGATTCGCCGTGGACGATCTGCCGTTGTAAATTGCTTTTATCGACGACGTCGAAATCGATCAGTCCCAATTTACCGACGCCGGCGGCGGTCAGATACAAAGACACGGGAGCGCCCAACCCACCGGTCCCGATACATAGAACCTTGGCGTTGCAGATTTTCTCCTGGCCTTCCATGCCCACTTCCGGCAAAAGCAAATGGCGGCTGTAACGATTGATTTGATCCGGGTTTAAACTCATGATGGTTTCCAATCCTTAAAAATTCCCTGGGTTTCTTAACGCTGAATATCTCTATTCTATCAAAATCTCCCAATTCCAAAATAATATTTAAAAACCTCGGAAAGCCTTATTTATTCGTAGCTTCCCGGTAGGCTGCCGCCAGTCCCGGCAGCGCCCCTTCGATCACCCGGTCGGGGAAGCAGGTGGATATCCGAAAATAACCCGGCGTGCCGAAACCGCGTCCGGGCACCACCAACACTTTTCTAGCGGTTAACAGTTTGGCAAATTCGACTTCATCTGCAATCGGTGCCTTGGGGAAAAAATAAAACGCGCCTTGCGGTTTCACCACCTCGTACCCGATGCCAGTGAGTTCCTTATATAGAAAATCCCGCCGCCGCCGGTATTGTTCGACATTTACCGTGACATGCTGAACCTTCTGCACCACTCGCTGGAACAGGGCCGGTGCATTCACGAACCCCAGTACCCGGTTGCAAAAAATGAGCCCGGCCATCACCGATGCCGCATCCTCCGCCTGCGGATGGACGGCGACATAACCGATACGCTCGCCCGGCACCGCCAGGTCCTT
>QIDN01000046.1 GCA_003229345.1 Nitrospirota bacterium
TATGGTCCTCAATATGGGCCCCTCGCACCCTGCCACGCATGGAACCGTCAAGTTCCTGTTGACCCTGGATGGCGAAACGATAGTGAGCTGTGTCGTCGACGTGGGCTATCTGCACCGCGGTTTCGAGAAAATGTGCGAAAGCGTTTCTTGGACCAATGTGTTCCCCTACACCGACCGGCTCAATTATTGTTCAGCCATCATGAACAACATCGGGTATGCCCTGACTGTTGAAAAATTGCTTGGGATCGAATGCAGTGACCGGTGTCAGTACATTCGAGTGGTAACGAATGAGCTGTCCCGCATCTCCGACCATTACACCAACATCGCCGCGGCCGCGCTGGAGTTGGGAGCCCTCACGGCTTTTATTTATTTCGTCGAGACCCGCGAAATCATCTGGGACCTTCTGGAAAAAGTTTGTGGCGCCCGGCTCACATCCACCTACGTCCGCATCGGCGGCCTGATGTGCGACCTGCCTCCCGGCTTTGATGAAGATCTGCAGGCGGCTTACCCGAAGCTGGACAGCCTGTACGATGATGTCGACAAACTGTTGACCAAAAACCGGATCTTCCTCGACCGCATGCGGGATACTGGAACCATCTCCAAGGAAAGCGCTATTTCATTTGGCTTCACCGGTCCCTGCCTCCGGGCCTGCGGAGTTGATTACGATGTCCGGAAAGCTCAACCCTATATGCACTACGACCGCTTCGATTTCGATATCCCCCTGGGCACGGTCGGTGACAACTTCGACCGATACCTGGTACGCATGGAAGAGATCAAGCAAAGCTTCAAAATCATCAAGCAGGCTATGAAAGAAATGCCCGACGGCCCCATCAATGTCGATAACCCCTACATACGGCAACCCTCCAAGCAGGATACTTATTCGAAAATGGAGGAAATGATCGCCCATTTCAAGATGACCATCGAAGGCCTGAAACCCCCGGTCGGCGAAGTATACATGGCCACCGAGGCGGCCAACGGGGAACTGGGCTTCTATATCGTCAGCGACGGCAGCGGCCGCCCCTACAAATGCCGGGTACGCCCCCCCTGCTTCACTATGACCGCCGGAATGGAGGAAATCGTCCGCGGCGCCATGCTGGCGGACATCGTCCCGACCTTCGACATGATCAACATGATCGGTGGAGAGTGCGATCGCTAGCACCTTCCATGCGTTACCCTTTGCATTCTTCTGTCCCAAATGATTTCCGGGGAAACTCCTTCCCATAGTCTTTGCAATCCCTGATACTGTCAATCCATGACCCGACTTCTAAAACCCCTGTTCCTGATTTTCGGCCTGGCCCTGTTCATTTGGGCGTTGCGGAAGGTGGACCTTTCACAGGTCGGCGATCTCTTGCTGGAAATAGGTCCCGGCCTGCTGGCCGTTATCCTGGCCTTTGGCCCGGTAACTTGGTTCGATACGCTCTCTTGGAAGTACGCATTCAAACCTGAAGAAGCCAAAACGATTCATTCTTTCGCCATTTGGCGTATCCGGAACATTGGCGAAGCCTTCAACGCCATCACACCGCTGGGCACCATGGGCGGCGAACCGATTAAAGCCCATTTGCTGAAAGAAAAATACGGCCTGACCTACAAACAGGGTGTGGCGTCCCAAGTAGTGGCGCGAACCACCTTGACGGTCTCGCTGATCCTGTTCATGATCCCCGGAATCGTGTTCCTGTTCATGGATAATGGTATCTCCGAGACCTTCAAAATCTCCAGCCTGACGGGAATGATCACCTTTTCCATCCTTATATTTTTATTCCTGCTGTTTCAGGTTACTGGCACCTTGAGCCGGATTGTCCACGGATTCAACCGGCTATTCCCCACCCAGACGCCAAAACCTTCGCTGGAGCATTGGGTCGCTCTATGCGGCATGATGTCCGGCTACTACCGTCAGCATCGCGGATTGTTTCTGAAATCGATTGCTTTCGGTTTTCTCGGATGGGTGGCAGGTGTGGGGGAGCTTTATCTCACTTTATTTTTCCTGGGGATACCCGTGGGTTTCAAGGAACTGTGGATCATCGAATCCCTGTTGCAGTTGGTCCGGGCGGGGAGCTTTTTCATTCCGCTCAGCCTGGGCGCTCAAGAAGGTGGATTGATCCTCATTTTCACTTCGCTGGGGATGGCGGGTCCATTGGGTCTGGCGGTGTCATTTGTACGGCGGATCCGCGAACTGGTCTGGATTGCATTGGGGCTGTTGCTGGGTTGGGGAACGTCTTTCAAGCCTTCCAAGGTGCAACTGGAGCCGGAGGAATAAACGCGGACAGTACGAAAGCTTTTATCAGATGACATCACGGCGCACGCCGCGGTCCGTTTTGCTACCCCAGGGATTGCGCTTCACAGATTCGGTGAACACATCGTTCTGTTGAACCAGACCGTCGTGCGGCGTACGGATGGTGCCAATGCGTTTATCCTTTAATTCCTTGATGGCATCTTCAATCATTTTTTCTTCCTCGCTCTTCACACGCTCTCCCTTAGGTTTGGGTTTGCCTTGAGCGGTTTTGGCCTGCGCGGCTGGTTGCTGCGGCGCGGGTTTGGAAGTGCCGGCAGCCGGCTTGGAAGTTGGCTGAGTCGTAGACGGACTGGGAGTTGCGGCCTTCGGATGAGATCCTCCCAACTGGGCGGTGACTTCCTCTTCGGTAGTGGCCGGGACATCTTCAGGATTAGGAAGTTCGGCGGACTCTCCGCCTTCCGCTTGCGCCACCTCATCTCCTGATTCTTCTTGGGCTTCCTTCATGGAGGATTTGAAATTTTTGATACTGCGGCCGAAGGCGCTCCCGATTTCCGGAAGTTTGCCGGCGCCGAATATAATCATGATAATGACCAGTATGATCATTAACTCTGGAAAACCGATGCCCATCATAACGTCTGTCTCCGTTTGGTGTTAAAACCTATCCTTCAGGAATGCGAATTATTATAACATAACCGGAAAAACTTCACCGGCCATCGCGAAAACAAATTTATATTAATGATTTCAATTAGTTATGCGATAAATACTCAACAATTTGATACGCCCAAATAACAACGGGAAACCGGTTCTCCCCGGCCTCCCGTTGTTGGTAACGCTAAATATATAATTAATGTCCGAGATGACCGTTCAAGATTGGCGAATCGAGAATGGCCTTGTTGCCGCCAGCGTGCTTTTTAGCCGCTTTGAAATGCATGGTGGCTTCGCCATGACGTCCCAGTTTGTCCAGACTAATGGCTTCGTTGAAATGCGTTTGAGCGATGGAAGAATCCGCCTTGGACGCCGCCTGGAAATGCTTCAAAGCCACATCATAATGTCCCAGGCCCCAATGATCGATTCCTTCCTTATTGTGTTTCACTGCGCCGGCGTTGGAACCGTCCGGCAACGACATAGGGCCTTCCCCTGCAAATGACGTAAGCGGAAGGCCGAGAAAACATAAAGCCGCCAAAACAAGCATGACCTTTTTCATAAGGTGCTTCTCCCAAAATAGTTAAGAGGGGTAATTTTCACGATTGAGTTTATCATTTTCCGGGCTTAAAAAAACAGTTTTCTTGAGTCCGGAGAAGCCCGGGACACCCAAAAAAAAGGACCCTGACCTCAATACAAATCGATGTCTCCATTTTATGGTGCGATATTCCAATGGAAAGCCATTCATTTTCACCTATCGTGCAAATTGTCTCAATAAAATTATACGGTTAAGGACTTGAACGCACGCCCGAAATTCAATAAACTGGAAGACGTAGCTTAACGGCCCGGTCCACACGGAATCCTTCAATTCATGCCCATCGAAGAGCAGGTCAAACAAAATCTGGTTAACGGCGATACCCTGGAACTCGAAAGTTCCAATTTCGGCGATGACGGAGTCAAAGCTCTGGCTCAAATGGAAATTCTGGCGCAAGTCACCCGTCTGGAATTGGGTGACAATGGAATTAGCGATGCGGGGGTTGCAGATCTGATGGCAAGCCCTCACCTTGGTAATGTAAAAATTCTGAATCTGAAATCGAACGAGATTACCGGGCAGGGAGCCCAGGCGATTGCCAACTCTCCCCACTTGAACCGGCTGGAACAGTTAATCCTCAAGTTCAATAAAATTGGTGGAGAGGGGGCCCAACACCTGGCGGCCTCCGAATATTTCCCCAAACTCAATACTTTGGATCTGTTTCGCAACAACTTGGGTGAAGCAGGCGTCGCCGCCATCAAGAAATCAAAATTTTTCAAAAATCTCAGCCGGGTGCGGCTGGATTGAAAATCCATGCTCCATCAAACCCATTAAGCAAAACATAAAAATGAACCTGACCCAGAAATCCCCCAGGAGCCCCAGAGAAAAAATCGCTGAGTTGGCTCATCTTCCCAGAATGATTGACAAGGCACGCGCCGCCCAGCAAAACACCTTGGGGGAATATATCTATCCCTGCCCATTGGACCAAATCATGCTGGAATTTTTGGGAGTGGATTCGGATACATTCCAAAATAAAGCCTGTAACGATACAGAAGAGACTCTATCCGCCTGGGTCGTATCACAATGCCAAAATCGTTCTCTGGGAGACAAAGATGCCGTTAACAATAAAATCCTGAAAAGCCAGCCCGATAGCCCGGAAAAATGGGAAACCTTTCATGAAATTCGCAATGGTCTCGATCCATCCAGAACCGACATAACCACTTGGGTGGATTTGATCGATCTGGAAGAAGGACGACTTTAAGCACCCCTTTTAAACCTCGGTATAAAATGCTGATCCAACCATGAAAAATATCTTAAAAAATCAAAGAGTATCACAAAATCCCAATCCCAATCGGACAGGCAAACCCAGAACCTGGAAAAGAATTTTATTGAACGTCACACTGTGGGGTTTTCTGGTTTGCCTCGTGATCGGTTTTACAGGAGCCAGCATCCTGTATTTCAAATATTCTGATGGACTTCCGGATATCCGGGTGCTCAAGGAATATCAACCTAATATCATCACCAAGGTCTATTCCGATGCGGACGAATTGATCGCAGAATTTTTTATTGAAAAGCGCATCATGGTTGGGTTCGACCAGATGCCTCTGCGTTTGAAACAAGCGACCCTGGCGGTGGAGGATTCCGGGTTTTATTATCACCTGGGGATTGAACCCAAGGACATTATCCGGGCTTCCATCGTTAATTACCGGGCCGGCCGCGTGGTGGAAGGCGCCAGCACGATCACCCAGCAATTGACTAAAACATTGTTTTTATCTCCCCAGAAAAAATTCGAACGGAAAATTCGGGAGGCCATTCTGGCGATCCGAATGGAACTGGTTTTCAGTAAAGATGAAATCCTGGAAATGTACCTCAATCAGATTTATTACGGGCACGGCAGTTACGGAATCGCGGCGGCGGCGCGCACCTATTTCGGAAAAGAGTTGAAGGATTTAACGATCAGCGAATGCGCCATGATCGCTTCCTTGCCCAAGGCCCCCACGCATTATTCGCCTTACAATAATCTCGACAAGGCGCTGAAACGGAGGGACCATGCCATTCGCCGCATGGAATATCACGGATTCATTACGGAAGAGGAAATGGAAGCGGCCCTGACGGAGCCTCTCGAATTGGGAGAAGTCAAGGGTATGCTCAACAAGGCTCCCTATTTTGTCGAACATATCCGCCGGTTTATTCAGGAAAATTACGGAAGCAAACAGTTGTACCAAGACGGGATGAAAATTTACACCACCCTGAACCTGGAGCATCAGTTGGTAGCGGAACAGGCGGTGAAGGACGGCCTGCGAATGGCGGACAAACGTTATGGTTACCGCGGCCCTCTGGATAATATTGATCCCAATCAAGATATCCAGGTGCTGGATAACCTGCTGATGGAGCTCAATCAGCGTTCCACCGGACCCCGACATAGCGTGACTGAATCCAACGAGGCAACAAGCACCGTTTCTAATGAACTTTCAACCAACGTCCCTGCCGCGGCAGAAACCGAAACGCCTCAGCCGGTTATTCAGTTTTTTAAAGAAGGCGAACTGGTCAAAGGCGTCGTCACCCAGATCAAAGACGAAGAAGTTGCTGTTTATCTTGGAGGCGCAAAAGGTATCATCCGTCTCGAAAATATGAACTGGGCCCGAAAACCGAACTTCAGACTCGACGGGAAATACCATCAGATCACAGACCCGAAGGAAGCCTTGTCCAAGGGAGACATAATCGAGGTCAAGATTCTGCCTCCACCGGAAGAGGAAGAAAAGGGGAAAGAAAAAAAGAAAGAAGGCATTCTTAATTTGGGGCTGGAACAGGAACCCGAAGCGGAAGCGGGCCTGATCAGCATAGAGCCTTCCACCGGTTATATCAAGGCGATGGTGGGCGGTTATGATTTCAGCAAAAGCCAGTTCAACCGAGCCACCCAGGCGGTGCGCCAACCGGGCTCTGCTTTCAAACCTATAATTTTCGCAACGGCACTCCTGGATGGCTACACTCCCGCTAGCATCGTTATCGACTCACCTGTTATCTTCAATGAAAAAGAAGATACTTTCGGCAAGTGGAAACCGGTTAATTTTGAAAAGAAATTTTACGGTCCCACCTCAGTCCGGACAGCACTGACCCATTCCCGTAATGTGGTCACCATCAAACTTCTCCAAAGCACCGGTGTTCCTAAAGCGATTCAAATGGCCCGCCGATTGGGAATCACGACCCACCTGTCGAACAACCTGTCCATTGCGTTGGGGTCTTCCGGGGTCACTTTATACGAACTGGTTTCTGCTTACTCCACCTTCGCCAACCAGGGCGTACGATTACCTCCCGTTCCCATCCGTTCCATCAAGGACCGAAACGACGAGGTGCTATACACTTACGAGCCCGTGGGGGAACCCGTCCTTTCCACCGGGATGGCGTATATAATTACCAGTTTGATGGAGAGTGTGGTCCGGCATGGAACGGCTCATATCATACAAGAAACCTTGAACCGTCCCATTGCAGGAAAAACCGGCACCACTAACGACTACAACGATGCATGGTTCATCGGATTTTCTCCAGAACTGGCCACCGGCGTTTGGGTTGGAAAAGATCAGGATGAATCATTGGGAGTGAACGAAACCGGAACCCGGACGGCAATACCCATCTGGCTAAAGTTCATGCAGGAAGCCTTGAAGGACGTGCCTGTTAAAAGCTTTCCTATTCCCAACGATGTGACCTACGTTAAAATAAATCAGAAAACAGGAGAGGAAACCTCTTTCGACGATCCGGATGGACGGTTTGAAATATTTCTAAATGATAATCTGCCAGACAAAAGTATATCGGGGATCAATCCCCTGGAAGAAAGTACCTTTTAGCGAGTTTCGTCTTCCGGCACAGGCTGGAGAGCCGGGTTTTCAGGAACCTGTTCGGCAATATCCCCTTCCTTCACAGTCAGCTTGACCAGGGATTTGAGAGAATCGCCTGAGGGTAAAATAGTGGTATCCCCGGATACGCCGGGAAAATCTTTCAGCGCACGTAATCGTTCCAACACATCCAGGCGGTTGAACGCCCTGCCCTTGATGAATGTCACAAAAATATTCGCGGCATCGTAAGATTGAGCCGAATGAATGGTGGGATTCTGCCCGAAGGTGGAGAGGAACATATCTACAAACTTCACAGTTCTTTCGTTTTGCGAGTTGGCATAAAACCCGTCCACAAATAAAACCGTTTTCAAATAATTCCGGGCGGCATCCACCAATTCACGGGAATTCCAGCCATTGCCCCCCAGCAGCAGAACATCTTCAATATTGTAAAAAGCCAGTTGAGGAACGATCAAACTCACTTTGTCATAAGATCCGGGGATAAAGATAGCATCGTAATTCAACTCCAGAGCAACTTTCAGCGCCTCCACTTCATCATCCGCATAAAGTCCTCCCTCGACCAACGGTCGGGACTTTATACCTTTGTCATTCAAAGGCGGGGGCTGAGTGCCTCGCTTGATATGTCTCTGGATCCGGGCTTTTAACTGATCATCGGCCATCCCGCCAATTTGTAAAATCTGCTTTTTAAAATCCGTCTGCCTCCGCTCAAAGGGAATGGATTCAACAATCTGCCCCCCGAATGAACGGACTTCATCCTCAAATACCTTCCGCATGGTTTCGCCATAAGCGACGGTGGGATAGATCACCGCAAACCGGTACAAATTCAGCTCATTGACCGCATACCGGGCCAGGTAGTTGGCCTGCAGTTCCTTGGTGAGCGCGTTCCTGAAAATATAGGGGCTCTTGCCAGCTAAACCGTGAGTTGAAGCTGTGGGAGTAAAAATGGGCAATTGGTACTTTTCAATGACGGGAATCACGCTCTCCACATCCCCCGATAATACGGGTCCGATAATACCGATGACATTGGGGTCCTGAGCCAGTTCCTCCACCACTTGAACAACCTCCCGGCCTAATCCCGAGTCTTTCACCACCAGTTCCAACCGGCTTTTATCTCTGGTAGACAGTTGGTTGATCGCCAGCTGAATCCCCTGCAAAACTCGCTGCCCCACAATCGCTCTCTTCCCGGACAAGGGCAACACCACACCAATCCGTATGGCTCGAGTCGGATCGGTTTTCAGCCGGGTCAGTAACTTCTCATAATGTCCTCTTAGCTCATGGCTTGGGAAACGGAAAATCAAATCCTCCAGGCTGACTTGATAATTTCCCAAATCGCGTTCGATTCTGTAAATTGAAATTAACTTTTGCAAAATTAAATCTGCCGGGAATTCAGAACCCAGAGACTTGGCAAGAGATACCAATTGTTTTTTATTTAATTTTTCACTAATAATATTTTTGATGTAACTGGTGGCTTCCTGTTTGATTTCCGGATAGGGACTTCTATCCATAATTTGTTTGAATTTTTTAAAGGCCTTTTCGAGTTCCAAACGTTTGTCATCAAGGTAACCCAGATAAACAAAGCCCTTCCACTTTTGAATCGGGTCGGGGTTGTGTTGAACCGTTTCCCGCAACAGTTTTTCGGCTTCCTCGTACTTCTCTATTTCAAAATAGCACCGGCCCATATCTAACTTGACACTGTAAATAAGCGTGGAATGAGGAAAGGTGTCTAGAAAATACTGATAGCTCCTCAGAGCAGAAAGGTAGGATTTATTCTTGTAATCAATCTGGCCCAACCGCATGACAGCCTTGGGAGCGCGGGAGTCTGTTGAAAACGCCCTTAGAAAATCCTCATAGGAAGCACGGGACTCCAGCAACTTGTTTTCGTGATATAAGGTTTCAGCCTTGGCAAACAGAGTGTCTGCACCTTGACGGGATTCAAAATCCTGGGCAGGGACGGACGTTACTAGTACGAGCAACAAACAGAGTATTGTCAAATAGAACCGTATCACTTGGAGGGAGTATCGCATGGTCAACGGCCGCGGGAACCGGCTCATTCATTTCCTTCGGATTTGGCATTGATATTATGCTTTTTGACCCGATACCGCATCGAACGAAAACTCAAATTCAGCAGTTTGGCAGCCTTGTTAATCATTCCATCCGTTTTACTCAAAGCTCCGAGAAGCATGCTCTTCTCGATGTTGTCCAGGGTCTTCTCCAAATCAACTGGATGGTCTCCCTCAATAGAGGGAATCAGGTTATCCGTAGGAGAAGGCGCCTTGAATATCTCCTCCGGAAGACTGGATATCCCGATCAAATTCTCCGTTTCCAGAACCACCGCCCGCTCGATGGTATTTTCCAATTCGCGAATATTTCCCGGCCACTCGTAGTTTTCCATACACTTCAGTGCATCGGACTGGATTCCCTGAATCTTATGCTCCCGGTCATGTTGCTCGTTGTACTTATTGATAAAGTGCTGGGCCAACAAGGGAATATCCTCTTTCCGCTTGCGCAGAGGAGGCAAATCAATAGTAATAACTTTTAACCGGTAATACAGGTCTTCGCGGAACACCTTTTGTTTGACGCCTTCGGCCAGATCCCGGTTGGTTGCCGCAAGGATGCGCAAATCGACTTTGATGGGCTGGGTACCTCCCACCCGGGTCATCTCACGCTCCTGCAGTACCCGCAATAATTTGACCTGGATCGAAAGCGGAGCATCATAAATTTCATCCAGAAAAAACGTTCCCTTGTGAGCCGCTTCCATCAGCCCGATCTTGGTGGAATCCGCGCTCGTGAAGGCGCCCTTCTCATGTCCGAACAGCTCGCTTTCCAACAAGTTTTCCGGCATAGCACCGCAATTGATAGAAATAAACGGATAGTTCTTCCGGGAACTATTATAATGAAGCGCTTTGGCAACCAGTTCTTTTCCGGTACCGCTTTCACCGCCAATCAAAACCGTCGCGTTGCTGTTACTGACTTTCTCTATATAGTCAAACACCTTTTTCATGCCCGCATTTTTGCCAATGATGTTTCCAAACTGATATTTATCTTTGAGAGCAGATTTAAGATAAGTGTTTTCCTCGGTCAGTTGCTTCCTTTCAGAGGCGTTGCGGATGACGAGCTTGAAGTCCTCCATGTTGAAAGGCTTGGTAATATAATCGTACGCACCCTTCTTCATGGTTTCGACAGCGGTTTCAGGGGAGGCATAACCGGTCATCATGATAACCGGTGTTCCCGGACGAACACGGTTGACGGCATCCAGAACATCGATGCCGTTGGAACGGGGCATGTTGATATCGGTGATCACGACATCATAATCACTGCTCTCGACCATTTCGACCGCAACTTCGCCGTTGCGGGCGGTCTCCACTTCATAGCCCTCCTTACCCAGGGCGATGGTAAGCATTTCCCGCATGCTCTTTTCATTATCAACAACTAAAATACGGTTCATGATGGTTTAGAACAGTTTGTCACCGAGGATTTCCGAAAAGCGCTTTAATCGAAGAGCGTTCAGCCGGATAAATCCTTCGGCATCGTTTTGACGGTAAACCTCATCCTTTTCAAAGGAGGCGGTCTCCGGGCAATAAAGAGAGCGGTCCGCTTTGCGTCCCGTAACTATGCAGTTGCCTTTATACAACTTAAGGCGGACGGTTCCGGTTACCGTCTTCTGCACTT
>QIDN01000339.1 GCA_003229345.1 Nitrospirota bacterium
CCCAGAGAGCAAATAAAACTAGAGGGTTCGAAATAAAGGTAATTACTTTATTGATAGTACTGGCATTGGCAGGCTTCGGCTTCTCCAATGCGGCTTGGGCCGGCGACAAAGGTCCTTGTCCACAACCCAGAAAAACCAAATCCGCCCCGGCCAATTTGATAAAGGCCAGTATCCCGGCCAGTGCGACTGTAGAAGCAGGCAAGAAAATCTTTGAGAAAAGCGCCAAGCCCATGGCCTGCAAAATGTGTCATGGCAGTGAAGGCAATGGCGCCGGAAAGCTGGGCAAAGCCCTGAAACCGCAGCCCCGGAACTTCACCTGCTCCGACACCATGAAAAGCGTTTCTCCCGGCCAGATGTTCTGGATCATCAAAAACGGATCCAAGGGAACTGGGATGGTGGCACATGGAAAGAAATTAAACGACAAGCAAATCTGGGATGTTGTGAAATACATCGACACCCAGTTTGTTAAACGATAAATGAGAACGATTTCTCTCTTTTTAGAGGAGGTATGAGCCATGAAAACGACACTCAAATTAACAGGACTCATGATCTGCCTGACCCTGTGGGTCGCACAAGAGGGTTTGGCAAAACCGAAAGCGTATGAGGTTTTGCCCGTGAGCAACGGCGGTAGCCTCTCCGGTTCTGTTTTATTCACAGGCAAGGTTCCCGCACCGATTCAAGAGGATTTGAATAAGGGCAAAAACTCGGAATTCTGCGCTACACATCCGGACACAAAAAAGGGAGGTATTCGTCCTCGCCATAAAGTAGTCGTTACGGATGGCAAGCTGAAAGACACCGTCGTGTTTATCGAGAACATCGGTAAGGGAAAGGATTGGTCTTCTCAGATCACCAACTTCGATTTTAAAAACTGCGACATTTTTCCAAAAGTTACGGTTGTACGGAAAACTCCCAAGAAGATGAAGACCGGCCTGGTTCAAATCACCAACCACGACGTGGACATTCTTCATAATCCTCACGGATATTCCAAGGTTGGAGCCAGCGCTAAAACCTTGTTCAACAAACCGCTGCCCAACAAAGGCGACGTGGCCGACGTCACCAAAAATCTGAAGCGGTTTAAAATGAAGAAGGACAAGCACTTCTTCCTGCAGTGCGATCAGCACAATTATATGGAAGCGGATGCACGTATCATTTGGAACCCTTACTATGCCATCACGGCTAAAGAAGGATCGTTTCAAATCGATCAAATTCCTGCCGGGACCTACCGGATCACGGCATGGCATCCTTATGTCGGTGAAGTCTCTCAGGAAGTCACCATTGAAGCCGGCCAGAAAATGCAGTTGGAATTTGCATTGACCGGCAAATAACAATCCTTTTCATTACTCATAAGCAAAGGCGGTACCGGAAGTAACTCGGTACCGCTTTTTATTTTGAAGCCTGCTCCCCTCTCCCGTTTTTCACAGGTTGAATCCATTCGGCATTGATAGTATAAACAGAGCTTCAGGGCCGGATAGGCCCACCGTTACCTCGGGGAGCAGCAGGCAAATGGTATTCTCATGGATTAGAATTGCGTTGTGTTTCGCTTTCTTACTGCTTCTGTTTGCCTGCAATTCTTCGGACACCGCAAGCACCTCCCCTTCCAGAATTGAAGAACAAAAACAAATAGAAAAATTTATCGAAGCGGCCCGCAAAGGTCAGTCCCATACAATCATTTTAATGCTCGATAACGGAATGATAAATCGCCAGGGTGCCTTGGACAAGGGCCTGATGGCCGCGCTGGAAGAAGAGCACACCGATCTTGCCGCGTTTCTCCTCAACCGGGGCGCCGACCCAAAAGCGAAAAACAGCGGATCATTCACCGCTTTAATGGAGGCGGCTTTGCTCGGCGATTTCCATCTTGTTCGCCAATTGATGGAGTTGGGAGCCGACCCGCACGCAGTCGACAATCAAGACCGGACCGCACTCATGAGCACGGTTACTGGCGGCAATATGGAAGTGGTGGACTTGATCCTGAGCCAGAAACCCAAAGTCAACGCGCAGGATAAGGCAGGTTTTACCGCCTTGATGTGGGCCGCAACCGGTAGCCACCCCGAAACCGTCGAGCGGTTAATCGAACACGGTGCCAACGTCAACCTACGCGATCGCAACGGCTACTCGGCGCTCTGGCTGGCCACCCTCCGGGAAAATCTCGACACGGTCCGTATTCTGGTCGATCAAGGTGCCCGAATGAATCTGATCAACAAAGACGGATTTTGCCTGTTGATCGATGCCGCTGCGGGAAGTAATTCGGAAATCGTTCAACTGTTTCTCGATGCAGAAGCCAATATCAATATTAAAGATCGGCAAGGACGCACCGCATTGATCGAAGCCTTGCATCGAGGCACTCCCGAAACTATCCGGCTTCTTATCAAACGAGGCGCCGATGTCCAGCATAAAGACGGGCAAAGAAATACCGCATTGATGGCGGCCGTCGCCCACGGCGATCTCGCAATTCTCAAATCTTTACTGAAATTGAAACCCGATCTGGATGCCAGGAACCGCATCGGCCGAACCGCATTAAACGACGCCGCCCGGCTGGGGAATCTTCCCATGGTGCGCCTCCTTTTGAGAAAAGGCGCTGACCCTGATATCCTGGACCGGCAAGGGATCGGCCCACTCAGCAGTGCCGCAGGTAAGGGCAATATGGAAATGGTCAAATCGCTTCTCTGGCGGGGTGCCAAAATTAAGAACGAGGAGGGACGAGGGTTTAATGCGCTCAACAGCGCCACCTTCGGTGGGAATATAAAGATCGTCAAATTGTTTTTGTGGAAGGGAGGCGACGTCAATGCGCCGGATGCGCATGGGATGACGCCGCTGATCAGCGCCGCCTTCGGCGACAATATTGAAATCGTTCGGTTACTGCTCAAAAAAGGAGCGGATATCAACGCCCGCACCCGAAGAGGGTGGACCGCACTGATGAGCGCGGCGTTCGAGGGTAACCTGAAAATCGTGGAATTGTTGATTGATCAGGGAGCGGACCGGCACATGAAAACCCGCGACGGATGGACCGCTTACCGAAGTGCGGAAATGGGAGGCCACACCCGTATCGCCCGGCTCCTCACGCCCGATGTGGAACCTCCCCAGCAAGAAGAGTCCCTTCAATAGCAAATTGAGCTATGAAGCTGTTTCTGCTCTGAGGGTTTACTCCCTGGGGGCGTCTTTGACACAACGAAAGCCGAAGTTGGAATTGCGCACATAAGGGTCCGACCAATAACGGGTGGCGGGGGTCAGGTGTCGTGCGCCGGAATACCAGGAACCACCGCGCAATCCTTTTTCCTCCCCGGTCTCGGGGCCTTTCGGATTTTTCTCGAGGCTTCGTTCGTAATATTTTTTTTCATACCAATCCGCCACCCACTCCCAGACATTGCCCGAGGTATCGTACGTTCCGTAAGCATTGGGTTGGCGGGTTCCTACCGGATGCGTCCGCTCTTCCGAGTTGTCATCGAACCAGGCATATTTCGGATTCATGTCCTCGCCCCAGAAGTACAAAGAGGATGCTCCGCCACGCGCGGCTTTTTCCCATTCGGCTTCGGTGGGCAGGCGCTTACCGGCCTTGGCGCAATAGCCTTTCGCTTCGTACCAGTTGACCTGATCGACGGGATGATCCTCTCCTGTGAATTTTGAGGGGTTGGCTCCCCGCAGGCGTTCATAATCTTTTTGAACCACTTCAAACTTATCGATGAAAAATCCGTCCAGATAAACCTTGTGCGGAGTTTTGTTGCTGGCCCCTTCCAACCCCATGGTAAACGCCCCCGGCGGCACCCACACCATGCCTTCAGGAGGCTGCGGAGCCGCTTTGGTTAAAGCGGGAGCCCACAACAGGAATGACATAAACAGCGTTGCCGACCCCAATAACTTTTGATGGAAAAAGTTGTTTTTCATACGCGGATTCAATCCTTATTCCCCTTTATCATATTTATAATATTTTAGTGTCCACACAGGAACTATTCCCTCAACAAGCCAAACAGTATATTATCATACGAACCTCGGGTTCCGGCATACCTCAAGAACTGCTAACCGAAGGAGCGAGACTCTGAAATGTCATTTTGGAATTGGCTTGGACCAGGTAAACTCAGGGAGCGTGAGGAGAAAGCACAGCACGAACCGGAGAACCCTCAATGCCATTTTGAACTGGCAACGGAATACGAACGGCGGGGTCAATATCCCCAAGCCATTGAAGCCTTTCAGAAAACACTGAAACTGAGCCCCCGGTCTGCCGAAACCCATTTCAACCTGGGGGTGCTCTACAAAACCACCAAAAACGGTCGGCAAGCCATCTTCCATATGGTGCAGGCGGGCAATCTGTTCTCCGAGCGCAACGATGTGGAGAATAAGGACAAAGCCCGCAAGAAGCTGAAAGCATATTACAAAAAATTCGATTTCCAGCCTGGAGGAAACCCGTCCGAACTCTGAATAGATATTGTTTTCAACTACTTATCTCCTACCATGAATCCAATTGCCTCTCCAAAAAACTGTGTTACTCTGAAAGTTAATCTAAACAACCATTTTTTATTATATTAAAGCCCATGAAAGTCTGCCTGATAGAACCTTCAAAGTTTGTTTCGCTGACCAATTTCGTGTCCACGATCAGCATGCCGCCGATCGGCTTGGCTTATATTGCCGCTGCATTGCGCGAATCAGGACATGATGTGACAGTGGTCGACGGACCCGGTTCGGCCCCCCGCAATTTTTTTCAATTCAAGAATGTTCGAGTACGGGGTTTGACCAAAGAGGATATTGTCGAACGCATTCCAAAAGACTCCGAAGTCATCGCGCTGGGATGCATGTTCACCTCCAACTGGGTGTATGTCCGGGAAATCGTGAAGGATATTCGCGCCCGATTTCCCAACGCCAAATTGATCATGGGCGGTGAGCACGTTACCGGCTTTCCCGAGTTATCCCTCGAACAAGCACCCCTGGACGCCGTGGTCCTGGGCGAAGGCGAGGAAATCGTCGTTCACCTGCTCGAACATTTTGAAAAAGGCACCCCACTGGAAGAACTGGAGGGAGTGGCATTCCGTTCCTCTGATGGAAGTATTCAGGTGAAACCTCGCTACCGGCGCATCAAGGATATCGACTCCATTTCCTGGCCGGCGTGGGATCTATTCGACATCCAAAAATATAACGAAGTCAACCAACCGCACGGCGCGTCGCAGGGACGCTTCATGCCAATGCTGGCGACACGCGGATGCCCGTTCCAGTGCACCTTCTGCACCAGCCCCAACATGTGGACCACTGAATGGATCGCACGCGATTACAAAAATGTGGTCGACGAAATGCAAAATTACCAGAAACACTATGGAACCAGTGATTTTCAATTCGAAGATCTCACCGCCATCGTCCGTAAGGATTGGATCATCGACTTCTGCGACGAAGTTGTCCGGCGCGGCATGAAGATCACCTTTCAGATGCCGTCGGGAACGCGCAGCGAATCGATCGATGCCGAAGTCGCGCAGAAACTTAAAGCCGCGGGGTGTCATGAATTCGCGTTCGCCCCGGAGTCCGGCGATCCCGAGATTTTGGAAGCCATCAAAAAGAAGGTAAAACTTCCCGCCATGTATGAGGCCGCCCGCAATGCCATGGATGCAGGAATCAACGTCGGTTGCTTTTTCATCATCGGTTTCCCGGAGGATACCTACCGAAGCGTCTTGAAAACCTATGCCGCCATGGTCAAATGTGCATTAAAAGGATTCACCAACGTCAATCTCAATGCTTATTCGCCACAGCCCAATACAGAATCGTTCCAGGAACTCCAGGCCAACGGCGTCATTACAGAATTGGACGACAAGTACCTGATGAGCCTGTTCACCTTTCAGGACTTCGGCGCCAAGAAAACCTCATACAACCCGAAGTTCGGCGACCGCGAACTGTCTTTCCTGGTAATCTTCGGGCAAGGATTGTTCTATGTGTTTTATTTCCTGAGAAAACCCAAGCGGATTTTCGATTTAATTTACGATCTATTTTCAGATTCCGCCCGCAACAAGAGCAATAAAATGGCCAAGTCCGCCCTCAAGGATGCGTTTACCGTTGTCAAATCCAGACTGGTCGGCGTTTTCAAATAAAGCGGTTCTGAAGAAGGAAAGCAGGATTTATTTTTCCGCAACAAGAAAGGATTGTTTGCCCATGACCCTCCAAACCAAAGGCACCTTCAGATAAAGCCAAACCAAAAACGGGTACTGGGGAATTTTACTTTTGATGGTAAATGGAAGGAATTTTGAAATCACGCGTTTAATTTTAAATCCCTTGATGAGAAGTCCTTCGATGAGGCTTTTCTCCGTCAATGCAATATGGTGATCAAAGAAATCCCAATATTCAAAACCCACATGGCGGATGTTGGGCTGGAGGATCAAAAATAAACCGCCCTTTTTTAAAACCCGGTGGACCTCGTCAAACGTTTGCAGGGCTTCTTCCTTGGTCCTCAAGTGTTCCAGAAAGTTGCTGGTGAACACCACATCTATTGATTCATCGGCCAGAAAGGACAGGTTAGTGGAACTGGTCTGTTGAACCGTGACATTGGTGTGAGCAAGCAAAGGTGTGTCGTCGTTGAGATCGACGGCCAATTTTTCCCGGCATTGGATGTTATTGATGAAATCACAATACCCGGCGCCCAAATCCAAAACGGTGTCATTAGGAGAAACATAATCTTGAAAAAAGTGGCGGCACAAAATCTGCCATATCCGGGATTTGCTCTCGACCTCTTTTTTACTAAACCGGCCCCGGTATAAAAGGTCCAGGTTTTTTTGAAGCCCTTTCTCTCCACCGGATCTGGAAGGTTTTTCTTGAGGGTCTAATTCTATGTCGGGTTTATCCATGAATTCTTCTTATCAAAACTTTAAGGGCGGGAAATAATCTTGACTGATATTTTGGCCGAAAGAGAACGATCACGATTGACCTACTGGGAAAAAACCGATTATTTTATTTCCCTTCGGCTCAATTGGCGAGCCCAGATAGCGCGACATCTGTTTCATTTGCTTCCTGGAGAATCCCTTTTGGAACTGGGATGCGGCGACGCTCGCTGGGCTCAGAAAATTTCCGAGGTCAACCATCATACCAATCCCATCTGTGCCGCCACGTTTGATCCCGAATGCCACGAGAAACTCAAACATCAAAATCTTACTGAAAACATAGAACCGATTCTACTGGATTCCCTTCCAGGTTCATTAAAGGGCAGACAATTTGATTATGTCATAAGCTGGCACATGCTTCCAAATGAAAACTATAGTCAGTTCCTTCTGAATATCAAACAATTCTTGAAACCGGGCGGACAATTCCTGCTGTTCGAACCGAATCCCTGGAATCCATATTATCAATTGCGAAAATTTTTTTCCAAACTATTGTTTTTCAAAAAATTCAAAGGTAAGCGGGCAGCCTTCAACCGGATTCAGATGATGTCCATTCTTTCCGAAATCGGCTTTACAGGGATCAAAATCCTTCCTTACGATTTTCTATTTCCACCAGTGCCCAAATTCATGTTGTGGCCCATGCAAAACCTGAGTCTGATTCTGGAAAATACTCCTTACCTGAGAAACTTTTCAGGGGATTTGTATCTGCATGGACAGAAACCTGCACCTGATGAATGGTCCCGCCCCAAGGCCAATTTGGCACGCCACTCCAGTTTAAAGAAACGCATTTCCGTGGTAGTCCCTTGCCACAATGAGGAGGCCAATATCCTGCCACTGGTTCAGAGCCTGAGAGGGTATTATGACGATTACCTTCATGAAATCGTGCTGGTGGATGACAACAGCCGGGACCGCACCGCGGAAGTGGCGGAACAACTTGGACAGGAAGATCCCCGGATCAAACTGGTGCGACGCAGTATGCCCAATGGCGTGGGCCGGGCACTACGCGACGGCCTGGCCGCTGCCAGCGGCGATTATATTCTGCTCATGGATTGTGATTTCCAACACATCCTGCCGGAATTGACCGGTCTTTTCGAGGCTGCCGATCAAGGAGCGGATGTGGCTATCGGGAGCCGCTTCTCCCGTGACAGTGTTCTTTTAAATTATCCTTTTACAAAAATCCTTGCAAACCGAGCGTTCCACATTCTAGCCCGCATCTTGTTCAGGAAAGATCTGCGCGATTTGACCAACAACCTCAAACTCATGAAACAGGAGGTCGCCCGCAACCTTCATCTGGAATCGGATGATTTTGCGGCCAATGCCGAGACCGGCCTGCAACCGCTTTTATTGGGATACAAGGTTGTGGAAGTACCGATCTCATGGATCAACCGCTCCGCAGACATGGGCTTTTCCAGTTTCAACCTGGTCAATACCGGCCCCAATTATCTGAAGGTTTTTTTCCGTTTATTTGTAAGACGACTTTTTGGAAAAGATGTGGTGTTGCAACCCGTCAAACAACCCAAGCCCGATACCTCCTGAAGTTTCAAAAAAATCCCGAACGGAATTCACCCCTAAAAGTATCTACAACTCACTTTTATTCAATATTTTGTGGCACATTCCAAAAGAATTCGTTATATTAAGGATATCCAATAGATATGAAAGAACCCATGACGGAATCGAAATTCGTGCCCAAAATTCTGGTGGTAGACGATGAGGTGAAGATGTGCTTCACCTTGACCAAATTATTTGAGCTGAGCAATTACTCTGTAGCCGTTGCTCACAATGGATTGGAGGCTTTGGACAAAATCGACAGCTTCCAACCACACTGCATTCTGCTCGACATACGCATGCCTCAAATGAATGGCGTCGAGGTCCTCAAGAGGGTAAAACAGGAACATCCGGAAATCGTGGTCATTATGACGACCGCAGTGGTCACTGAAGAAAGCCGAAAAGAGTGCCTCGAAATCGGAGCCGCCGAATACCTGATCAAACCCATCGACTTTAAAGAACTCCTCGGAATCATAAACAATCGGATCCAACCCACCGTTAAAAGCTGATCTCTTTACTCCTCCGTATCCGAATTCTTCCGTTTCCCTTTTTTCCAGGATTGAAATATATTTAAGATAAAGTAAGTGCTGTACGGGATCAGCAACCCAAATACCAGAATCCCCCAGGTCAATCCGCTGTCGCCGTATCGTATGGCGAGGGTTTCAAGGGGTCCGGTATAGGCCCAAACTCCATAAACCAAAATGACTGCGCCCAACAATAAATTCTGGAACCGTTTCACGGCAACCACCACTCCTGTGATTTTCGTTTTGATGCTTCTGGGGCACCCGGTAACCCCAGCCCTTGCCTCCCCGGAACCGCTCGCTGAAAATTATCCCAACGGTAAAATTCATTATAAGATCGAGGTCGACGAACACCGGCAACCCCACGGCTGGTCCCGTGAATACACCGAAGCCGGAATCCTGAAAGCCGAGCGCCACTACGAACACGGTGTCCGCCACGGCATCAGCCGATTATACTACACGACGGGCGAGCTGATGACCGAATGGGTCTACCGCAACGGTAAACGCCACGGGTCCAGCCTCGGTTATTCCAAAAATGGCCGCCTCAAAGACAGAGGAACATATCGGAACGACCTGCTCGAAGGCGAGGTCCTCAAGTATTATCCCGGTGGAGCAGTCAAGGCCCGAATGCATTTCAAACACGACCGGCTGGAAGGCGAATCCATAATCTATTTCGAAAACGGGCAGGTACAATACATCTATCGCTATTTTAAAGGGCGTGCCTGGACTCGCAAAGACTACAGCCCAGACGGAAAACTCCTTAGTAAACATGAGTTTCCTCAGCCTCCATTCCAACCCTGAGAAATCCTCTGGCACCCTCCTGAAATTCGCCCCGCCGGGAATCTTTCAGGATATAATGGCCTTAGATGAAAACGCACCCAATTCCGCAAAGCACACAAAAGGCCACCACACTGAAAGCCCTTTTAGTGGGCGTAGAAATCGGCGGCTCCGGCTCTCTCGGGCATTCTCTGGATGAGTTGGACGGATTGGCCCGCACCGCTCATTACCAACCGGTCGCCACTTTTACTCAACGATTGGCCGTCATCAATTCGAAAACGTTCATCGGCAAGGGTAAGGTTGAAGAGTTGGTCACCGCGGTCAAGCACCACGAAGCGGATGCAGTGATCTTCGACGAAGCGCTCTCTCCCGCGCAAACGCGCAATCTGGAAAATATTCTAAAATGCGGTGTCGTGGACCGGCCGTGGATCATCCTCGAAATATTCAAGGCTCATGCCCGCACGCGCGAGGCCAAAACGCAGGTCGAACTCGCGCGATTGCAATATGCCCTGCCCCGCCTCACCAAAATGTGGACCCATCTGTCCCGGCAGAGAGGCGGCATAGGTATGCGTGACGTGGGTGAAACGCAGATTCAGTTGGACCGGCGCATCATCCGCGA
>QIDN01000327.1 GCA_003229345.1 Nitrospirota bacterium
CGGATTCGATTCATGAACTACGATGTCATCGTCATCGGCGGCGGCTCCGGCGGTTATGCTGCGGCGGATACCGCGCAATCGGCCGGCGCCAAGGTAGCGATCGTCGATCCCGGCCCGCTCGGAGGACTGTGTATCCTGCGCGGGTGCATGCCCACCAAAACCATTTTGCGTTCGTCGGAGATCATGGCCCTCATGCAACGCGCCGGGGAGTTTGGCTTGTCCGCGTCAGGCATCCAAGCCGATCTGGCCGCCATCATCGACCGCAAACATAAGCTCATCCGCGAATTCGCCGACTACCGCATCGGACAACTCAAAAACCCACGCTTTACCTTGATACAGGACAAAGCCGCTTTTGTTTCGCCGAACGAAATTGAAGCCGGAGGCAAACGGTTATCCGCGAGATCGTTCATCATCGCCACCGGATCGGTGATCGATCAAGTTCCCGTTCCCGGTCTGGAAGAAACCGGGTATCTGACCAGCGATGATGTGCTGGAATTGAAGGAACAGCCGGAGTCGATGATCGTGCTGGGCGCCGGACCGGTCGCTGTGGAACTGGCGCAATTTTATCAACGCATCGGCACCCAGGTGACGTTGATCCAGCGGAGCCAGCATATCCTGTCGTTCACCGATGAAGATTTGGCGCGGCCGGTCGAAGCACGGTTACAGGAAGAAGGCATGACCGTTTATACCGGCACACAGTTGCAACAAGTGTCATCCGATGGAAAAACCAAATCCGTCCGCTTCATGCACATCGGTGAAGAGAAAACCGTGTCCGCAATGTGCATTCTGGATGCATTAGGACGCCGCCCGAATACTGACGGGCTCAACCTCGATGTGGCGGGGGTGGAGATGGGTGAGTGGGGCATCGGCGTCGATTGCGCCATGCAAACCAGCCAGCGACACATCTTTGCGGTGGGCGATGTCAATGGCCTGCACGAGGTGGTGCACATTGCCATCCAGCAAGGGGAAGTTGCGGCTTGGAACGCGACACATCCGGATCAAACACTGCGGGAGATTGACGAACGGCTCACTACTAACGTCGTGTTTACCGATCCGTCGGTGGCCAGTGTCGGCCTGACCGAAAAAGATTGCCGGAAGAAAAAGATCGATTATCTCGCCGCGTCGTATCCGTTTGACGACCATGGTAAATCGTTATGTCTGGGAGAGACCCACGGTCATGTGAAACTGCTGTGCGATCCGGAAAGCGGAGAGATCCTCGGCGGCCATATCACCGGCCCCGAAGCGGGCGAACTGATCCACCAACTCATTGCCATCATGTATTATAAAGGAACGGTGAAAGACCTGCTCACCATGCCGCATTACCACCCCACCCTGTCCGAAATCCTCACCTACCCCGCCGAAGAATTAGCCCAAAAAATCAATTAGTTATCCCTATAGGTATATTTTTTTATTGTTAAATAAGCCTAAATCAATATAATTTGGATAATCAAACTTTGGCACACCAAATTTAATTTCGGATATTACTGACCATTGGCTAAAAACCTATTAAAGATTTCGAAAATATTCGATACTAAACTTAAAAGAGGATTCTCATGAATACTCTATTCAAACGATTACCTATCATTTTGTTTCCTTTTGTTTTGGGTTGTGGTCATTTTACCAGCCCAGCCACTCAAGTAGAGTTGGACCCTACCAAATCTTACTGGTTCCATTATTCAGCCGATCGCAGAGGGGCTTTTATTCTCAATGGGAACACTCAACTCAGAACCTGTTCTGAACCCTCTCCAGATGTAGCCAACAAAATGGCAGAGAAAATCGAATTAAAAGCTAAATCAAAGGGTGTCGAAGCCTCCGTGGCCGCAGAGCTTAATCAAGATATCGTGAAATTGACTGAAAGAACCCAAATGATTTTATATTTGCGGGAGGCTTTATTCCGCTTATGCGAATTATCATTAAATTCCAATTTAACGGATGATAAAAAGGCTGAGCTTTACACGTTGGTTTTAAGGACCTCCGAATCCATGACGCGAAGTGATGCCAACTTCCAAGAAACAAGAAAATTAAGAGCAGCTGTAAAGCTTGAGGAGACTCTTAAAGGTAGTTACCTGAAAGATATCGCAGGAGATCGTTTGCGAAAGTTTTGGAAACCTGATGGCAAAACAATTAACAAGGAAAATGAGAGCAAAATTGAGGGATGGATAAAACAAAATTTAGAAAGCCAAGTTTCAATAATTTCATTCATCAGAAGTAGGACATTTAGAGAAGAGAGAGCCAAGGCGGTTAAGGAGTTAATTCTTTTAAATTAATGATCGTTAGGGGACCACATGGGACATAAAGAGGAATTAAACGACATTCCAGAAAATGAGGTCGATGAAGTAGTGAAAGATTTTGAATCCAAGGGAGCAAGCGTTGAAAAAATCAAACAGGACAATGGTCAATATACGGTAAAAGCTTCTTTCCCTAATGGCGAAAATTAAATAACATACAAACCCTCGTTAAAATCTTCGCAGAACTGAATTTATTGCAGGAGTTTTGGGCCTGTGTTACGCAACAAACCCAAGGCGAATGATCGCCCTGGGCTTGTGTTGTTTTTTCGAGTTGGGGTGCTACCGTGTGACGGGGTTCGGTCACACCATGTCTTTTAGGGCTTTCAGCGGCTGAACCTTGACTACCTTGCGGGCGGGCTTAGCCTTGAAGATGCACGCTTCGCCAGTAAAAGGATTGACGCCTGGTCTCTCTTTGGTGGCCGGTTTCTTGACAACTTTGATTTTCATCATTCCTACTACATTGAACAGACCGGGTCCGCGCGACGAGAGAGATTTGCTGATCATCCCCCCAAGGGCGTCGAATACACCGGCGACTTCCTTGCGGGTTAATCCTGTTTCCGAGGCGATGTGATTCAATACTTCCGACTTGGTGGGTGGTTTGTTGCCATTCGAGGCTTTTTTGGTGGCCATGCGTATGATCTCCTTTACACGGTTAAGGTCTTATGACCCGGATAGAATACCACTGGGACGTGGTCAATCTATTAAATGATAATCTAAATTTACAGTTTGTACATCAAAAAACCCGCTATTTCCCGAAAGTTTTTCAATTTCCTTGAAGACGGCGGTCCTACCAAATCCGCCAACGGGGACGGACCCGGTCCAAATTTCTCTCGATCTGTTTTTGATCTACAAGGAACCCAGTTGATCGGCGAAGTGGTCCAGGCTCTCCAGAGAGTTCATTTCGGTGGCGCAGAGGAGTAAACAATGATCCAATTCAGGGTAAAAATTCCCCAACGGCAGACCGGCGACGATATTGGTTTCCAGCAATTTGGCATGAAGTTCCTGCGCCGGTCCGGGGCATTCCAAGACGAATTCATTATAGGTATCGGCCAGGAACCGAAGGCCGAACCCCTTTAGTTGTTGCAGTTTATCCTTGAGCGCGTTGGCCGTCTTCAAATTCTGGAGGGCTACCTCGCGCACTCCCTGCTTGCCCATCGCCGCCAGCCAGATGGTCGCCGCCAGCGCGCACAGGCCCTGATTGGTGCAAATGTTGGACGTCGCCTTTTCACGGCGGATGTGTTGTTCGCGCGTCGCCAGGGTCAGCGCGTAGGAGCGATGGCCGGCGCGGTCGACCGTCTCGCCCACAATGCGTCCCGGAACCTGTCGGAAAAACGGTTCCTGCGTTGCGAAAAACCCGACATGAGGTCCGCCATAGGACACCGGCAATCCCCATCCCTGCCCTTCTCCGGCGACGATGTCCGCTCCGCGTTCGCCGGGCGGTTTCAGAATACCAAGAGAGGTCGCCTCCGCCACCACAACGATCAGCAGGGTTTCCTTTTCCTTCAGAAATTCTCCCAACTCAGCGTACTGTTCCACGATGCCGAAAAAGTTGGGCGACTGGATCACCACCGAGCTGGTGCCGTCGGTAACGTGTTGCCTGACAAACTCAAGATCCGTCTGGCCGTTTTTCTGATACGGCACCTCGGTAATTTTGAAATCGATGCCCCGCGTATACGTCTCCACCACCTGCCGGTATTCGGGATGAACGGTGCGGGCCATCAACACCTCGTTGCGGTTGTTGACGCGGTGCGCCATAAGCACCGCTTCCGCCAGTGAAGACGCACCGTCATAAACTGATGCGTTGGCGATCTCCATTCCCGTCAACATGCAGACGAAACTTTGAAACTCGAAAATGGCCTGCAAGGTGCCCTGACTCACCTCCGGTTGATAGGGCGTGTAGCTGGTCAAAAACTCTCCGCGCAGGAGGAGGTGATTCACCACAGACGGGGTGAAATGCCGATACGCCCCGGCGCCGAGAAACACGGCACATTCTTCGAGATTCACATTCCGGCTTGCCAACTGGCTCAGGGCCTGTGTGAGATCCGCCTCCGGCAGTGCGGGGGGCAGGTCCAGAGGAGCTTCCAGACGCAACGCCTCCGGAATGCTGTGAAACAGCTCCCCGATCTCCTTGATGCCGATGGCGGAGAGCATGTCCCGGATATCGGTTTCCGTGTGCGGGATATAGCGCATGAGTCAATTGGATGCGGGATGCAAATTATCCCTGCTGTTCCTTGATAAAGGCTTCGTAATCTGCCGCCGAAAGCAAGCCCTCTGCCTGGCTGGAATCAGACAGTTCAATTTCGACCATCCAACCTTTGCCATAAGGATCCTGGTTAACCAATTCGGGGTTGGCTTCCAGGTCCTTGTTGACAGCGGCGACCTTGCCGCCGACCGGGGCATACAAATCAGATACGGTTTTGACCGATTCCACCACCCCGAATGTATTTTCTTTTTCCAGTTCGGTTCCCACAGCGGGCACCTCAACAAACACCACGTCGCCCAACTGGTCCTGAGCGAATTGGGTGATGCCGATCACCCCTTTGGTCCCATCCACTTTCAGCCATTCATGTTCCTGTGTATACCGAAGATCTTTTGGGACCTCCATCCTTTCCTCCTTATCGTTGTTCTCGTTCAATAGAAAATTATAATTCGAACCCCGGTATTGCGAAGCATCCGGGATTCAAGGATTTTATTTCTTTTTTACACCGCCGGGAACGAACGGCAGGGACGTTACCTCTCCCGCAACCGTCGAGTTGCGGATGGCAATATCCAGCCGCGTGCCGGATTTTGATAATTCCGTGGGTACATTACACAAGGCCACCCCGGTATTCAAGGTCGGAGAGAATGTACCACTGGTCACCTCGCCCACTGCGGTTCCATCATTCAGCACTTTGTAATGAGAACGAGGCACGCCGCGATCGGTCAGCTTGACCCCGACCAGCTTTTGCGTAAGACCTTTATCTTTTTGACTTTTAAGGACCTCCTGCCCTACAAAGGCGTCGGCTTTCTTGAGCTTGATGACCCAACCGAGCCCCGCCTCCAGGGGAGAGTGGTCGGCGTCGATCTCCTGTCCGTAAAGCGCATATCCCATTTCCAGACGCAGGGTATCACGCGCACCCAGGCCGATGGGTTGCAGACCAAATTCCTTTCCCGTCTCCAACAATGATTCGAACACCGGCACCGCTGACCTCGCATCCAGATAAACTTCAAACCCATCCTCGCCAGTATAACCGGTGCGGGCGATGACGGCCTCTACGTCACTCACCCGGCCTTTCTGGAAACGATAGTAAGTCAGATCGTCCAGCGAAACATCGGTCAGCTTCTGAAGCAGGGACTCGGCGCGCGGACCCTGAATCGCCAACTGGGCGGTGCGGTCGCTGATATTATCCACCTGCACGTCAAATTCTCCGGCCAAGCCACGGGCCCACTCGAAATCCTTGTCCGTATTGGAGGCGTTGACACATAGGAAATAATGATCCTCCTCGAACCGGTGCACCAGCAAATCGTCCACCACACCTCCATTTTCATAGCACATCAAGGAATACAGGATACCGCCGTTGTCCAGCTTGTCCATATCGTTGGTCAGCAATTTCTGGAGAAACGGTTTGGCCTCACGGCCACAGATGTCTATTTCTCCCATATGACTGACATCGAACACCCCCACCCCCTCGCGCACTGTGCGATGTTCCTCCATCACCCCGGCATACTGGATGGGCATGTTCCACCCGGCAAAGGGCACCATCTTTCCGTTCAGTTTTTTGTGGATTTCAAAAAATGGTGTGGTTTTTAATGGCGTGTTGGCAGACATGAAATGAAGGGTTCCCGGTGGAGCGGTTACAGATGAATACTGTGTATAATCAAATTCCTGGAGGAGATCAAGGCCCAAAATCGTTCCCCGGCAAAAAACCGCCTTGATTAATAGGCCCTTCAGGAGAATGGCGCGATTGCGCATTTTGATAATTATTTCCGGCTTTAATATTATATAATTAGGTGTTTCTTATAAAGGAATTCAGCAGGGACGTGGCCCATGGAACTCAAACAATACGATGCCCTATTGGTCGCAGGAGAAGGTAAAGACAGCTACAAGGTGAATCACCGGCACAAAGCCTTCCTGCCGATTGAGGGAAAATGCGTGATCAGCTATGTGATTGAAGCATTGCAGGGGGCGGAGTCCGTCCGCAGCATCACAATCACCGGCCCACGCGATGCCCTTCTGAAACATCTGGACGCCGACGGCATTAATAGAATCAGCCCAAAACCCATTCATATCCTGGAGCAAAAGCGGAATCTCTATGAAAACGTCTGGCACAGCTTTTTGCACACTCTGCCGGAAGAGATACGGGAAAACGAACTGGAAAATTCTCCCTACCGCGACCGCGCGGTTCTGGTGGTTCCCTGCGATTCACCATTGATCACGTCGCACGAGATCGATTATTTCATTCAAAATGGTGATCTGGAAAGTTATGACCTGATCACAGGATTGACTCCAGAGAAAAATCTGATGCCGTTTTACCCCGAACCCGGAAAGCCGGGAGTCCAAATGGCCTACTTGCATTTGAAAGAACAACGGTACCGTATTAACAATCTACATATGGTGAAACCCGCCCAGATAGGAAACCGGCATTATATTCAACAAATGTACCATTACCGATACCAGCGCAATTTTAAAAATGTGGTACTCTTCGGGTGGAAAATTATCGGCAAAGACAAGCAGAGCCGTTACCGGTATTACATCGGGTTACTGCTGGGCCTGTTTTTTTCATGGATGAACATCAAACCCCTGGTGCGGTTTTTCCGGTCATGGGTTCCCAAGAAGGGGCTGGAGGAATGCATCTCTAATATTATGGATACGCGATTCATGGGATTGGAATCCCCTCTGCCCGGAGCCGCGTTGGATATCGACAATGCCCAGGATTACGAAACGATCAAACTCCGGTTCCATGATTGGCAGGACACTCTACACCATTTGTCCGATCTCTACCCCCTGCCATTGACACGACGGAATAAAGCGCCATGGACAGTTAAAACTGCCTCCCGGAAATCGTCCCCGGGGGTACCGATTCCCCAAGTGGATGCCAGAACCACGTAGGCCTGGTTTCCGGCGGATCCTTCCGGCTGACTCCCGCCTCCCATCAACCCGGTCCTTTCGCAGATTGAAACGACCACTCATTGACTTGAAGACCGACACGAATTTTTCATGCCATTAAAAAACATACGCAATTTTTCCATCATCGCCCACATTGACCATGGCAAGTCCACGCTGGCGGACAAGCTGATTCTCGAGACCGGCGGCTTGCAGAAAAGAGAAATGAAGGAGCAGGTCTTGGACAGCATGGACCTGGAACGCGAGCGCGGCATCACTATCAAAGCGCAAACCGTGCGCCTCAACTACAAGGCGGATAACGGAGAGAAGTACGTCTTCAACATGATCGACACCCCCGGTCATGTCGATTTCACCTACGAAGTGTCGCGTAGTCTGGCGGCCTGTGAGGGCGTCCTGCTGGTGGTCGATGCTTCACAGGGTATTCAGGCGCAAACCATCGCCAACGTCAACCTGGCAATGCAACACAATCTGTATATCCTTCCCGTCATCAACAAAATCGACCTGCCCAGCGCCGACCCGGAAGCAGTCATGGAACAACTGGAGGACATATTGCAGATCGACTCGTCGGACGCGATTCTGGCCAGCGCCAAGGAGGGAACGGGCATCAAGGAAATTCTGGAAGCGGTGGCCCGCCTCATTCCACCGCCATCAGGAAAAATCGACAATCCTCTCAAAAGTTTGCTGTTCGATTCCTGGTACGACTCCTACCGTGGAGTGATCACCCTGACCCGGGTGATGGAAGGCACGATCAAAGAAGGTATGAACATACGGATGGTAGCGACGGGCCATCAGTTCGAGGTGGAGGAGCTGGGTACCTTTACCCCCGCTCCCCGCCGGGTGAAACAATTGGGCGCCGGGGAAGTGGGATATATCATCGCCGGCATCAAACAACTCGATCAGACCCACATCGGCGATACCATCACCGAAGCCGACCGTCCGTGCGACACGCCGCTGGTAGGGTACAAGGATGTTAAACCCATGGTGTTCAGCGGTCTCTATCCCATTCAGGGCGATCAATACGAGCCGCTCCGCGACGCGCTCAAAAAACTCCAGTTGAACGATTCCTCGTTCACCTACGAACCGGAAACTTCTGCGGCGCTGGGATTCGGGTTCCGTTGCGGATTTCTGGGACTCCTGCACATGGAGATCGTGCGCGAGCGGCTGGAGCGGGAATACCGGGTGGAACTCTTAACTACGGCGCCTACCGTTATCTACCGGCTGATTCACGAAAACGGGGAAGAAGAAATGATCGACAACCCGGTGAACCTGATCCGGCAAACGCGAGCCGACCGGATTGAAGAACCGTATGTGACAGGAACCATCATCGTACCGGAGGAATATGTGGGCACCATCATGTCGCTGACTCGTGACCGCCGCGGCGTCCAAACCAAGATGGAATATCTGACGCCCAAAACCGTGCTCATGCAATACGATATGCCGTTCAGCGAAATCGTTCTCGATTTTTACGACCAGCTCAAGTCCTCGACCAAGGGGTACGCTTCGTTCGATTACGATTTTATAGATTTCCGGGAATCAAATCTGGTAAAGTTGGACATCCTGTTCAATGGGGAGCTGGTGGACGCGCTTTCGATGATCTCTCACAAGGACAAGGCGTACCATCGGGGGCGGGAGCTGGTCAAAAAACTCAAGGAACAAATTCCCCGGCAAATGTTTGAGGTGGCCATCCAGGCCTCGGTCGGCGGTAAAGTCATCGCCAAGGAGGCCATCAAAGCCCTCCGCAAAAACGTTCTCGCCAAATGCTACGGCGGTGACATCACCCGAAAGCGAAAATTGCTGGAGAAACAAAAAGCCGGCAAAAAGAAAATGAAACTAATCGGTAAAGTGGAAATTCCGCAGGAAGCATTTCTGGCGGTACTGAGAACAGATGTCAAATAAACCCGAACATACAGAAGAACCGACCGAAGTACTGAAGGCCGGAAAACCGCAGAAAACCGTCGTCCGGGAATACGCGGAAGCGCTGATCATCGCACTGGTCCTGGCCTTGCTGATCCGGACCTTCATCATTCAGGCGTTCAAAATCCCGACAGGGTCCATGGAGCCGACCTTGCTGGTGGGCGACCATCTATTGGTTTCCAAATTCAGCTACAGCATTCACATTCCCAATGAGATTCCGTTCACCAGCATTCAGCTATTTCCAGACTTTCATTTTTTCTCCAGCGTTCCAGAACGTGGGAATATTGTCGTTTTCAAATACCCCGAGGACGAATCCAAGGACTTTATCAAGCGGGTGGTCGGCCTGCCGGGCGAAACCATTCAGGTGATCCAGCAGAGAGTTTATATCAACGACAAATTGCTAAAAGAACCGTACGCGCATCACTCGCAGCCTCCGTCCCCGAATTCCGGAAATCGCGACAACATGCCTCCTCTGCGCATCCCGGAGGGATATATATTTGTCATGGGGGACAACCGCGAAAACAGCCACGACAGCCGGATGTGGGGGATTTTAGATCTCAGTAAATTGCGCGGCAAGGCACAATGGATTTACTGGTCCTGGGACAGCAAGGATACGGGCTTGCGCACGGACCGCCTCGGCACCTCCGTTTATCGTTGAATCACTTCTTTTAGCCCTTCATACCCTTATGAGCGAAACCCCTTCTCCCGAAAGAATTCAAAAACTAGAGGCACTACTGGAACGGTGTGAAGGCGTCGTTCTCGATTTCGACGGTTTGATCGCCGATTCGGAACCGTTCCATTACCGCGCCTACAACGAAGTTTTTGAACGGTACGGACACACCCTCGATCCGGAAGAGTACTGGGTGGAGTTCACGTCCAAAGGCAAGGGTATTCAGGGAGAAATAGAGCGTTACAATTTAAAGCTGGACGTGAAGCCGGA
>QIDN01000007.1 GCA_003229345.1 Nitrospirota bacterium
GGGATACACGGTCGCGGTCGATACCCTCGGCATGTTGGGGGAAGGCGACACCCATAAGAGCCCCGTTTGGTCATACCACATTGTCCGTTTCCAGCCCTTCATCGGCACCACAGTGAGGTCGCAGCCGATCCCGATTTCATTGTTGAACCATTGCGCGAGTTCGCCGACCGTCATGCCGTGGCGGTTGGGTAGCGAATACTGGCCGACGAAGGAGTGCCATCCCTCTCGCACCAGGTTACCCTCCACCTGAACGCCGTTGATCGGATTGGGCCGGTCGCACACTACCACGGGCACGCCTGCCTGCTTGCAGGTTTGCATGCAATTGGCCAGTGTATAAATGAATGTGTAATAACGAGAGCCGATGTCCTGAATGTCGAACACCAGTGTGTCGATATTCTTCATCAACCCGGCTTCCGGGGTGAGCGAGGCGTGATCCTTCCCGTACAAGCTGACGACAGGGGCACCGGTTGCGGGCTCGGAGCCGTGGTCGACATTCACCATGTCCTGATCCACCCCGTACAAGCCGTGTTCCGGCGCGAACAGTTTGACTAATTTGAAATCACCGGGCCGATGGAAATGGATGAAAGAGGGGAGGCCGTCTTCCGCCACGCTGGTGTGGTTGACCAGCAGGCCGATGCGTTTGCCTTTAATATATTTTTTGGGCGCGGCCAACAGCCGTTCCAGTCCGGTGGTGACCTTCTTCATATTGGATAGAGGCTGAGGTTCATTGAGGTGACGTTTCGGGAAACTTATAACCTTTGTGGATGACTACGATATTGGATTCTTCATCGACATGGAATCTTTTTTTATCGGCTTCTGGATCGTATCCGATTTCCGTACCCGGAGGAATGTCGACATCCTTGTCGATGATGGTCATGTTGATTTTGCAGTCGGCGCCCACGTGGACCCGGTCCATGAGTATGGAATTGATAATGGCGGCGCCGGTATCGACCTTGACGCTTCGGCCCACGACGGAATCCTGTACGATGCCGCCGCTGATGATACTGCCGTCGGCTACCAGGCTGTTGATGGCTTGTCCGCGTCGCCCGTCCTGGTTGAACACGAACTTGGCGGGCGGCAGAACCATGCTGGAGGTTTTGATCGGCCATTTCAGGTTATAGAGGTTAAAAATCGGTTTGATGTTTCTGAGATCCATGTTGGCCTCCCAGTAACTGCCGATGTTGCCCACGTCGCGCCAGTAACCGATCTCTTCCTCGGTGATCTCCGGCACCCGGTTGCGGGCAAAGTCGTAGGCAAACACCGGATGGTCCTTATAAATAGAGGGAAGGATGTCCTTGCCGAAATCGTGTGACGAATCCTGATTTTTAGCGTCGGCGTGAAGAACCTCGGTCAAAAATTCCCCCTTGAAAATATAATTTCCCATGGAGGCGAAGGCTTCGTCTGGCCGACCGGGGATGCACTGCGGGTTTTCCGGCTTTTCCTGGAAACCGACAACGCGGCCGGTGGCATCGACTTGAATGATTCCAAAATGCCGGGCTTCCTTGATGGGGACTGGAATCGCGGCGATGGTCACCTTCGCCATATTGGAAATGTGGAAGTTGATCATCTGCTGGATGTCCATCCGGTAAATGTGATCGGCTCCAAAAATTGCGACCAGATCGTACTCTTTATCCTGGATCAAATTGATGTTCTGATATATGGCGTCGGCAGTACCCTGGTACCAGCTGGCCCCGGTTCGTTGCTGGGCGGGGACGGGCAGGATAAAGTGGTCGGCCAGGATCGAACTGAACCGCCAACCCTCCTGCAGGTGCTCGGTCAGCGATTGCGACTTGAATTGGGTCAGTACATATATGGAATAGATTTTGGAATTGATGAAGTTGCTGAGCACGAAATCGATCAGGCGGTACTTGCCCCCGAAGGGAACAGCCGGTTTGGCCCGGTCCATGGTGAGGGGATAGAGACGGCTGCCTTCGCCGCCAGCCATGATCATGCCGAGTATATTCATAATTCCTGTTTGAGACGCCCGATGCTCTCGGGGTAGTAGGTGTGGAGCTACGGATATAGTGTCTCATAAATGACCGGGGAGGTTCAATGACTGGAAAAAATACAAAAATCTTGTAAAAATTTACGGGATTGGTAAGATAAACACATGAATGCCAGACGAACCGGACAATTATTGGCTTGTTTCTGGGTGATCCTGATGGCGTCGACTGCTTTGGCGGGGTCGGTGCACCCTCACGTTCACACCCACCCTGCGGTGATCACTGATGGGGCTCCCTTGCATCCCCAGGCTCCCAAAGCCGTTTCTCCCTTTGAGGTCAAACTGGGGGGAAAACGTCTTCATTGTGAATTGCTGGGACACAGCCCCTTGCTCCCCTGTCCACACCACAAGGTTCCTGAAGATGGGAAAGACAATGGCTCTTTAACCAACGAATGCGGCGGCGGGCCTTTCCAGGCTCCCTCTTCCCGATCCTCTGGAGATTCTTCCCGGTATCTGGTTCCGGTGGCTGTAGCAGAAGACGACTTGCCGATAGCTGTGAGTTCCGTAAGCCCGGCTGTTTTTTATGATCCTTTCTATTTCCATTCCCTCGACCGCCCACCCCGGGCACTCTGATCTTTCCTTTTATTTTTTCAAATCTCCAATTGTAATTTTTGCCGAACCGTAATGGGTCTTTCCTTATAACAGGATAGGGTTGCCTTTTTCGGTTGGGTGCCGGTTCATACGGACAAAGCATCCGTGAAATCGGGTTCGTTTGAAAGGACGATCAGAATGCCAATATTTCGATTGATCACTTGTTTGTTATGGATGACTTTATTTATAATCCCCGCGCTGGCCGGGGAAAAAGAAATTTCTCTTTCGGATCTTGAGGATAAAGGAGTTTCCCTGCAGGACCTGAATCCTTCAAATGTGGAAGCGAGGTCTTATGACAATCCGGCCAACCGGACTTTGATCTCGGGTTATCTTGTGACTTCTTTCCGGAACACCGACAACGGATTTCCGGATGCGTTTGGGAATGAAACGGTATTTGGCGCAGATCCCGCCGGGACGCAGGAGTTCGGTTTCAATAAACTGGCATTCGGCATCAACAAGCGGTTCTCAGAGTATGCCTGGATAGCGGGGGCTCTGGAAATAACCACACACATCGAAGGCGGGGAAACGCAGATCGAAACTGAACTGGATATTGGCAATATTAACCTGATGGCTCCTATTGGAAACGGGTTGATAGTCACGCTCGGCAAATTCAATTCGCCGGTCAGTTTTGAGCAGGAAGATGCGCCGTTTCTGTTGCAGGCGACACAATCCCTGACCTACCAGTTCGCCTCACCGGTCAAAATGACCGGGCTGATGTTGACCTATCCATTCAGCATCAATCTGGAGGCCCGATTGATCGGGTTCAACGGCTGGCAGGTCGACGGCGACAACAACGACGCCAAGAGCCTGGCGTTTCAGCTCGGTTACGCTCCGGTGTACTGGGTGAACACCAAGTTTTCATATATTGTAGGAGCGGAGCTGGATGACAACTCGCGGGATTTGCGCCAGGTATTCGACCTGGCGGCGACGTTGAATCCCGGAAACTGGCTGATTGGGTTGGAAGCGGCTTACGGTCGGGAGGAAAACCAGTCTCTGGTCAACCCCGGCGATCACGCCGAATGGCTGAGCGGTCAGATCACTCTGCATTACGACTTTGTTAAATATTTTGGTTTGACCGGACGCTACAGCTTTCTGGCGGATTTCGACGGTCGGGCGGATATCGAAGCGGCCCATCGTCAAAAAAGAACGATGAACGAAGTTACTTTCGCTCCGGTTTTTCATATATCGCCGGATTTTCTGGGGTACCTGGGTATGGGCATGATCCCGCAGTCGCAACATCTGATCTCCGGCATCGATGTGAGATTTGAGTACCGCTACGACTGGGTCAATGAAACGGGTCCCAACACCATTTTTGAGGATAAAGCAGGCAACCCCGTCAATAACCGGCACAGTTTCATTGTGGAACTGGTGGCTCGTTTCTGACTACAATTCTACAGAGGAAAAACGATGAAAACAAAAACTGTGAACTTTATGCTGGTAATGGTATTGGGGATACTTTGGATGGCACCGGGGGCGTGGGCCCATGTGTCCGCGAACGTGAAGCTGGTGTCTACGAAGGAAACCGTACAACGTCTCCTCCCTAAGGGAAAACTCTTCATCAAGGAAGTGGATCTCACGGAAAACCAATTGGATAAACTGCGGTCGTTCGATAATTGGAATACCCATGCCAGCCATTTCAAATTTTTCGTCAGCCGGGACAACCAGGGACGGTTGCAGAGGGTGATGACTTCGATAGTGGAATTCACCCGGCACGGTCCGGTGGTAGTTGCCGTGGCGATGGACCCCAAAGGCAAAATTACCGGGGCGCTTCTCACGGACACTCAAACGGAATTGCTGACCTGGCTGGAACCTTTATTGAAGAATAATTTCATGCAGACGTTTCAAGGAAAGGATAGTCTAATGCCGCTGACCCTGGACGATAAATGGAAAAATGATTTTTCCCGCATCAGCCAGGATTTTGCGTTGGTCATTGCCAATGCGGTAAAAAAATCCGCGCAAGTGTTTGATGTGGTATTTAAGTAGTTTTAAATGGAGCCCTAGATGTTCCTGAGAAATATTTTTTTGAGTCTTGTGACGGTTTGCGTGTGGTCCCATTTGGCAAGTCCGGCGTGGGCGACCCCCCTGGGGGCGGAATTCATGGCGCCGATGGTTCGGTATTATTCCCTCAAAGACGCCGTGGCACGCCTGCTTCCCGACGCCCCGGTAATGACCCGGCGGAATGTGCACTTGACCTCCGATCAACTCCGCCGCCTCAAAACCCTTAAGAACTGGGACAGCAATGATACACAATTTGAACTGTATCATGCGCGAAATCAGAGGAAGAAAATCACGCGGACCGTGGTGGTGTTTCACGAGTACACGCCGCAGGGGATTCTTCTGGTGGCGGTCGGGCTGTCCAACCGGGGATACGTGACGGAGGCCGTCCTGATGGAAGCGCCCAACCGCATTGTGCAGTGGATTCAACCGCTCCTGCACGCCGGGTATATGCAGACTTTCGCAGGAAAAAACTACCAGATGCCGCTGGAATTGGACCCTAAAACCAGCCGGGAGGAGTGGTCGCCCCTAACCAGGAAGTACGCGCTTCGTCTGGCCAACGCCGTTAAAAAATCCGCGCAACTGTTCCAGGTGGTTTTTAAATCGCAGAGTTCTCCATAGGTTTTTGAACCCTCCCACCCTCTCATGCTACAATTTGCACAATGTTTCCTTTCAGGAGTGACCGTGCGCAAAAAATCGTTTTGGATACTCACAATTATGGGATGGTGCCTGGCCTGGCCCGTTCTCCTGTTCGCCGGTATGATGGAGGTGGACTCCAATTTCGACGGCAAGGCCGATCAATGGCATCATGTCTCTGCCTCCGGTCAGGTGGATAAGGTGGAGTACGATCTGGACCACAACGGCGCAGTTGATCAGGTGCAATACTTCAAGTCCGAAAAAAAACTGGACCGAATTGAATTTGATACAGATCATAATGGGACGTTCGATCAGGTCCAGTATTACTCCGGTGAAAACCAGACGAGTCGCATCGAAAAAGATTCCAACAACGATGGCAAGATCGATTGGAAAGAATATTATAATCCGGCGGGAAAATTAGTGCGCGGGGAAATCGACGACAACCATAACGGCAAGATCAATGTCTGGAAGTTTTATGACGAGCAGGGGGTCTTGGAAAAAGCCAAGTATGACACGGACCATAATGGAGAGGTGGACCGTTGGGATCGGTTGCGTCAGGAGAAAGTAGCGGAAGCCGCGTTCGATACCAACGGCGACCAAAAACCCGATCAATGGCAGTATTTCAATGCTTCAGAACAATTGGAGCGGGTAGCCTATGACACCAACCACGATGACAAAGCCGACTATTGGGAATTTCTGGATAAGGACGGGAAAGTCATTCGTGTGGAAAAGGATCGGAACTTCGACGGCAAACCGGACCTCACTCAAAATCCTTAAGGCCGCCCAGATGCACCCGACACACCTGTTCCTCCCGCATGAAACCTCCCGCCTTCAATTGAGTGGCATCGCCGATAGAAAATTTTTCGTGCGGGTCGGGACTTCACGGGGAATCAAATCCAGCCGAACGGATTCGTGGTTGCTGTGGCCATCACCGTGTTATATAGTATTAGCGTCCTTTTGTATGGTTTGTAAAATGCAAAAGGAGATTTTTTTTGCCGGCTTTGGTTGGATTTTGGACACCCTGAGAGTGAAAACATTATTTTATAAATAGAAGTTTCGTTTCCGATACCCTTATGCCTGTTCTCGATAACTCAAAGCCGGACTCGCTGGAACCCCCCAAAACCATAAGTTCCTCCAGTCAATGCAACCTGTGCGGTTCAACGGAATACGATGTTTTATCCAAAGTTGGGAAAGGAAATGAACCCCTCAATACCGTCATTTGCAAAAAATGCGGGTTGGTTTGGAGCCATCCCTTTCCTGTTGACCCCTTTAATTATTATCAAAAGCACTATCGCATTCGCTATAAAGGGACGTTTACCCCAAAGAAAAAACATATTTTCAGAGCCGCTCGTGCAGCCGTGGGGCGTTTCAACCTGCTCAAGCATTTGTTAAAGCCCCGCTGGAGAGTGTTGGAAGTTGGCTCGGGAGGAGGCGAGTTTTTATATCTGCTGAACAAATTGGGTTATGATGCCTTCGGCATTGAGCCTAATGAAGGTTATGCGGAATACGCGAGGAGTGAATACCGGCTGAATATTCAAACTGGCTTTCTTCAAAATACTCAATTTGAAGAGAACTCATTCGAGATGGTCACTCTGTGGCATGTTTTTGAGCACATGGACAATCCGGCGGACATCCTGAAAAAAATTTACTCTTTTCTAATCACCGGCGGGTTGCTGGTTATTGAGGTGCCGAACGTTGAGACCATCTGCCAATCTCCCAACAATACTTTTCATACGGCGCATTTGTATAATTTCAATCAATCCACATTGAGTCGAATGGCTGAACTGGCGGGATTTGCAGTGGTCGAGAAAGCAATACCCGGGGACGGGGGCAATATCCGCCAGGTTTTCAAAAAAAATGGCGCGGGCCCTCGGGAAGTTCAGGGTGAAATAGATGGAAATTTTGAGCGGATTAAAAATATCGTGACCCGAAGAACCACTTTAAAGCATTATTTTTCACACTACCCCTATTCCCGGGTCCTGAACAAAGTCCGCCAATGGTTCAGCGAAAAAGGGGCCTCGAACCGATTTACCAGTGGCAGGGAAATTCTGGATCACCTGATGGAAAAAATAGATCGGAATTCTCTGTCACAAGATTGAATGGCATGCGATGCTTTCCATCGAAGGTGTACGGGGTTCAAAACTGCGGTGTTCAATATGACTCCCACAAGCTCGTTTTGAGCGGATGATCCGCTTGGATGATAATAACTGTTTTTTACCGGACCCCCCAATCCACCCATGGGTACTCTTGAACAGGCTGGCCAATACCTGAGTGATCGAATTCGCGACACCCCTCTCATCACTTGTCCTTATGGACATCTGGAGCTGGTTTCCCCGTTCGATCCGGCACTCTATCCCGAAGTTCTGGAAAACCTCCCTGGCACAGAATCATATCGTGAATTGCGGCACCATGACGCCCTGCTTCCGAATGGCCGAAGCGCCCGCTTGAAGTTTGATCTGTTGCCCGCCAATATCGACCGGTTGCCGGGGAGCCAGAAGACCTTCTGGCATGAACTCGCCCGTCAAATGAAATCCGCGGCCGTAAATGCCGCGCATAAAGAAAAATTTGCTGGAGTTCTTCAGGGGATCAAGGGACGACCAATCAAAAACATAAAAATCAATGCTTTTCCGGTATTGTTCAAGGACATCCCCGGTTACAAAATCACGATCCACCCCGACTCCCCGCGCAAGGCGATGGCCACTCTATTATATCTTCCTGCCGATGAATCCCAGACCCATCTCGGCACACTTTTTCATGAGCGACGGCCGGATGGTTCGTTCAGCGAAGGCCAGGGGATGTCGTTTTCGCCCAATACCGGCTTTGCCTTTGGCGTGACACCCGACAGTTGGCACAGCGTTCGCCAAATGAAACCGGATGACAAACCCCGAAACCAATTGATGATTATTTTTTATTATGACCGCGGGTGGATTTATGAGACTTTAAAAAGCGCCCGGGGTCACCTGCGCGGGATATATGATCAGATTCGGGGAACCACCACGCCAGAAGAGTACGAATGAGACCCGGCAGGGTTTTGCTATACTGGAATGAAGGTCATGGGGAAAGCTTAACGCCTGGAATTTCTCAGTGGCAATACCTGAACGCGCAACAACGGTTACAACGGGCCGAATACGATACCGTTCCTGACGGCTGAGCCGGTGTAAGTCAAAATCCGTAAGGCCGCCCGATAGGAGGTTCAATCGCTTCCGGTCGGGGTGGCGTGCGGGTTTTAAAATATTCCTCGAATAATGGAAATTCCGGCCGCCAGGTGATATTAAAAGCCATAATGGGTTGGAACCGCCCCAGCAGAAACTGCGCCCGCAAATCAATTGTCGCAATCACTTCATCCGCCAACTGCCAGGTTTTGACGATGCCCACTTCCTCATAAATCCGCGCGCGGTACAGGGGATCGCCCTTGGCCAGTGCTTCGCCGGGCATGGTGATGTCCCCTCGCGGTGAGTTGAAATTAAGACTACCGCCCCGCCAATGTTGATAATAAATGTAGGTATCCCAGACAGTCAGAAACGCGCGGTAGGCCGTACCATTTTCGGTCACCTCCGGTAAAGCCGGTGGATCGTCAGTGTTCCGCAAGTGATGAACTGTGAAACCGATTTCATCAAGCCAGCCGGGACCGCCGCCGATTTTATCAGGACGGTAGGTGTAGCCGCCGCCCAAACCCAAACTTAAATTGTTGAACACCCCGGGGCCGGAATTTTTCTGACCGCCCAGGTGAACCCAGTAGACCTGCCCATCGAGCATGAAGCCCCCCGCTTTCACCTGGCTGTAACCGCCGTAGGAAAATTTTTCACGCTGGGTGGCAGTTTCGCGTTCCTCCCAGCTCAACCATATGTCCTGGCGCAGGTGTTTCGTATTGGTTTTGAATTGAAACCCCTGCTCAATCGGTTCCCGGTAGCGTAATACGTCGTTGAAAAACGCGTCGTGCAGGGGATGGTTCCGGTCAATGGTTCCGGCGGTGAACAGCCAGCCCGGTGCAAACGCATAGTGCAGGGAAATCACCGGGTCCACCTCGTCGGGTACGTTGTCCTCTCCAAACTCAAAATTCCATAAGACGCCCGCTTCGATCCGCAACCCCTTTTTGATTTCGTACCGGAAAAAGGACTTGGTCAGGTTTCCAATCAGAGTGAACCCTTCCACCCGCAGACTCGAATCCACTTCCTTTTCGATTTCCTGGTTGTAGACGTAGGTCTGGTTTTCGATCACCAGCGATAGCGGCGATTCCGCTCCAGCCGGACTCGCCGGGAACAGGGACCCAAGAAGCAGAATCAAAAGTCCCACTTTAAAAAGTCGGCGCCGGGGATTGGGGTGTTGGTGAGTGGGCAAAAGATAGCTCAATAGAACCCAGTGGGAGAGGTTGATATTTAAAATAGGGTTGTCAGATATAGAGCGAACATTAACGCTTGGCCGCATCGAGCCCATGAATCTACCACAACTGGAGAAAAAAGTTTAGAGGGGGTTAAAAAAGGCAGAAGCCTCCCTTACCGGGTCGAGTCAAGCTCCTCTCCAGCACGGCCATTCCATCCGAAACACGAAATCGGGTATATCTTAAATGATTGATTTATATGATATTATACGGTTATC
>QIDN01000422.1 GCA_003229345.1 Nitrospirota bacterium
CATCGGTTCTGCGGCGCTGACTTCCTTGGCCTTGTTTGCGGCCTACACCCAGGCGGCGGGTATTGAGTCCATCGACATCACCACCACTAATGTGATCATCGGCTTGTTGATCGGCGGCATGGTGCCGTTTCTGGTTGCGTCGATTACCATGACCTCCGTCGGTAAAGGCGCTTTCGTGATGATCGAGGAAATCCGCCGTCAGTTCCGGGAAATCCCCGGCCTGCTGGAAGGCACAGGCAAACCCGATACCGCCAAGTGTATCGACATCTGTACCCGGACCGCGTTACGGGAAATGGTGGCGCCCGGAGTGATCGCGTTTCTCATGCCGCTCCTCATCGGTTTTGTGCTGGGTAAGGAAGCCTTGGGCGGGATGTTGGTCGGTGCGACGTTGACAGGCGTTCTATTGGCCCTGTTCATGTCCAACGGCGGTGGTGCCTGGGACAACGCCAAGAAATATGTCGAGAGAGGTAACCTCGGCGGTAAAGGCTCTGAGGCGCATAAAGCCACGATTGTGGGCGATACTGTGGGCGATCCGCTGAAAGACACGTCGGGACCGGCGATGAACATCCTCATCAAGCTGATGTCCATTGTTTCTCTGGTTATGGCACCGCTCTTTATCTAAGAATCGTGCAAGTTCTCACCGGGATGGAGTTTCTCCATCCCGGTTTTTTATTTTAAAGGGAAGTCAACATGACTGAAAGGAAGCTAAAATTTGGTTTCCATGACTTCATCAATGCCCAGCCTCTGCTTATTCCTCTCGTAGAGAAGGAACAGCAACTGGGAGTCACCCTGGTCACCGGGTCCCCGGCCAGCCTTGCTGAGCAGTTAAGAGAGGGGGAACTGGACCTGGCGATGATTCCCTCCATTGAATATCTGAAGGATTCGGAGCAGTATCGCCTGCTCCCGGGAATCGCCGTCGCTTCCCGGGGACCGGTGGGTACGGTTTTGTTAGCGTCCCGCCTGCCGTTGGCGGAAGTGCAATCCATTGCGCTGGACGTCCGGTCCCGAACCTCCGCTGCGCTACTGCAGGTTTTGTTCGGAAAAGTGTTTCCTCCGAAAGTATCTTTGGAACCCGTCGATCCCGATCCAAAGAAAATGTTGAAGGACCACGATGCGGCTCTCATCATCGGTGATCCTGCGTTTCGTCTGCGGTTCGATTTTCCTGATCTTCAAATTTATGATCTGAGCGAACAGTGGTTCGAGCAAACCGGGAAAACCTTTGTGCATGCCGTCGTGGCGGTGCGACACGAAATCGAATTGGATCAGGAATTTCTGATGACGGTTCAGGAGGCTAAAATGGAAGGGCTGTCACGGCTTGAAGGTATCGCACAAACAGCATCAAAACAATCACGGATCGCTTTTGAAACCTGCCACGACTACCTGTCGACCAAAATCATCTACGATCTGGGCAAGGAAGAAATAATGGGTCTCCAGCATTTCCGCGACGTCTGTTTTGAGAAAGGGCTGATCGCCCAGAAGGAAGTGATTCGATTCGTCCAGTTTTAACGCGGAACTTTTAGAGAGGTTTCAGTTGAACAGGCCGGAGAGCCAGCTCCAGATAGCAGCGAAGAAGTTTTCCATCCATTCAACAAATTTCTGAGATTCCTGGCTTGAGTCGTCTTCTTCGACCTCGGTATCCTCTAGCGCTCCATCACCCTGATTTTCCGGAAAAAGCTCACCCGGTGCCGGTCCAGCTTCGGTGTCTATGCCCTCTATGGTGGAGAGCGGCGCGGGAGGCGTCTCTACAGGGGATAGTGCTTTATCTTTCAATCGCATGACATCTTCGTCGAGGGTGGTCAGCGAATTTTGGTGGGACTTGAGAATGGTGTCCATCTCAGTCTTGAATTGTTGTAATTCTTGATTCAGGGTATCGATCGACTGTTGGTTTTGACGGGCTTGATCCGCTTCGGTATCCAACGCGCTCAACTGAGATTCCAGTTGGGAGAATTTGGCGATAGTCTCGTTTTGAAATTTCATCTGCTCCTGATACAGATAATATCCGCCGGCTCCAATGCTTCCTGCAACGATCAAAAAAAAGAAAAATAAAATTCCCCAGAGACTGGAAGATTGCTTTTCCTTTTTGGGTTTTAGAGAAGGCGCCAGCGCGGACGGGAGAGATTCCTGGGGAGGAACGACTTCCGGTTCTTCCGTGGGACGTATTGCTTCTTCGGGAGCAGAGTCGGGTTTCGCAGAGTCCTTTTCAGGACGTGGATTTTTTCCTTTATTAGCCAAGGGGCTCCTAGGTTTAATGGATAATTTTATTCAGCGGAAATTCGACGATGTCTTCCGCACCGGCGCTTTTCAGATCCGGCACGATCTCCCGCACTAGCTTTTCCTCAAGGATCACCGTCAAGTCCACCCAGTTTTCATCGGTTAAATTAGCGAGGGTGGGTTTCACTTCCGGCGGCAGAATTTTCATTACCGCGTCCAATGATTTTTTAGGAACGTTCATCATCATACCCACCTTTTTGTTGGCTTCCATGGCGCCTTTGAGCATGAGGACCAGGCGGTCGACTTTGTTTTTCTTCCACTCGTCCTTGGCGGCGTCTTTGTTCATAATGAACTTGGTATTCGACTCCATCAGGGTGTCCAGGATTCTGAGGTTGTTGGCCCGGAGAGAATTACCGGTTTCCGTGACTTCCACGATGGCATCGGCCAGCTTCGGGGGTTTCACCTCGGTGGCGCCCCAGGAAAACTCAACCGAGGCGGTCACGCCGTGTTTCTTCAGGTAGTCCGTGGTCATGTTGACGACCTCTGTGGCAATGCGCTTTCCCTGCAAATCCTTGACGGTTTTGATCGGTGAATCATTGGGAACCGCCAGCACCCAACGGACGGGCCGTGCCGAAACCTTGGAGTACACCAGATCGGCGACATCTTCCACATCCACCCGGTTCTCCTGAACCCAGTCCTTGCCGGTGAGCCCGGCATCCAGCACGCCATCGGCCACGTAACGGGCGATTTCCTGCGCACGAATCAGCATACATTCGATTTCGTCATCGTCGATGCTGGGAAAATACGACCGACTGCTGATTTTAATTTGATATCCTGCCTTGGCGAACAGATTAACCGTTGCCTCTTCCAGACTGCCTTTTGGAATCCCTAACTTCAAAACATTGCCGCTCATTAATTCTTACCTGCCTTATTTAAGGTTGACGTTACTTTTTATAGACTTTATCCGGATCGAATACTTTTTCTTCGACCGTGGTGATCTCGCCATTAAGCTTGCGGAAGAAACAACTGGTGTAGCCTTTGTGACAGGCGGCTTTGCCTACCTGCTCGACTTTGAGGAGGACGGTATCATCATCGCAGTCGACGAACACTTCCTTCACCACCTGTATGTTGCCGCTTTCCTCGCCTTTCATCCATTGCTTGTCGCGCGAGCGGCTGTAAAACCAGGCTTTTCCTGTTTCCAGGGTTTTTTCCCAGGCGATTTTGTTCATATAGGCCAGCATCAGCACTTTGCCGGTGGCATGGTCTTGTATGATCGCGGGGACGAGACCCCCCATTTTTTCAAAATCCAGTTCCATAGAATCTCCGAGTAAACAGGCGATTTTAAATTATATTGATTTTCTGTCAACATTATAATAGCCTGTCCGCACGCAATTGAAAACGTGTAATTTGCCCCTAATCCCCCGATTTTGTGAAATATTTGCACATTTTTGAGTTAAAATCGGGCGATAGGAATCATTATAAAAATCAGGAATTAGAGGTGTTATGCCTTCTTTAAGCGGAATTAAGATCTATGATACAGATGAGCCTTGTAACTATAAAGGGCAAAAACTGGTCGAAGCCATGACCAAGGTGGTGGATGACCGGCTTTCCGAAAACCAGCGGGAGCTGGATCTCAAAGGCTGTTGCGTCGGGATCAATGGCCTGCAGGTCATCGGGGAGGACCCCCGGGTTGCCAATCTAAAGCGCTTGAATCTGGGTGGTAACAAGATTGGCGATGCCGGAGCCCATTATCTGGCGGAAAACGATATTTTTTCCAAGCTCAACTGGCTGGAGCTGGGCGGCAACGATCTGGGAACGGAAGGGATTCGCGAGATCATAAAATCCAAGATTCTCCGGAAATTAAAAACCCTCAATCTGTACCGCAATTACCTCAAGGATGAGGGGGCCAAAGTCCTGGCCGAGGAAAATGAGCTGGAGAAAATCGAGGAAATGGACCTTGCCCAGAATGAAATTGGGGACGACGGTTATATTGCGTTGTCTAATTCGAAGAAGTTTCCTAATTTGGTTGCTCTTTATCTGGACAATAATTTCGGTACCCGTGAGGGCAGGGAAAGCGCTCGTCAGGGTCCCACTTTCAAAAAACTGCAATCACTGAATCTTTAGCCGGCGTAGCTGGCCTCGCCATTTCAAAATTTCGCCATGGAAAACGGTTCGTACAGTAAAGGATCCTTCTTAATCGCCAACCCTGTTTTACCGGACCCCAATTTTTCGCGGACGGTAGTGTTGCTGTGCAACCACAACGAAGAGGGATCGTTTGGTCTGGTCATCAACCGTAACTCCGGATTGAAATCGACCGAAGTGTTCGCCTCCTCGGAATTGTTGACAGGTTATGAGGGCGAGGTATTCATCGGCGGCCCGGTGGCACCCTCTCAGGTGTTTTACCTGTGCCGATCTCTCCGGCCTCTGCCGGAGATGGAGGAAGTGTGTCCCGGCGTTTATATGGGGGTGAGTTGGGAGGCGTTGGAGACCGTTCTGCCGGACTTGCCTAACCCGAATGAGGATCTCCGGTTTTACATGGGGTATTCCGGTTGGGGTTCCGGGCAGTTGGCAGGAGAGATGGACCAACGCAGTTGGTTGACCTGCGATGCCACGGACCCGTTTGTATTTACCTCACCGGAACAGCATATCTGGCCGAAGGTGGTCCAATCCCTGGGCAAGGAATACGAATACCTGTTGCACGCCCCGGTCGATCCCAGAAATAATTGACTCCCGTTGCTGACTCCTTGTGTGAGGCGGACCGGGCATCAGCCGTTTGATACGCTTCCAGTTTTGAGGTCATTGTATGGTGAAATTGTATCATCCCCCTCCCGCTGAGCAAATTTACGAATCTTATCTCCCAGGCAAGTACTTCGGATATACCGTCGTCTGTTATTTTACCGAGCGGTTTCCCTACTTGAGTCAGGGGGAGTGGCAGGATCGCATTCTCGACGGGCGGATCACCGTTAATGGTGAGCGGGTGAGCCCCGACTCACTTCTCAAGGCACACGATTATATTGTGACCCGCATGGGAGTCCGTGAAGAGCCTCCCGCCGACCGCACTCTGGACGTGGTTTATGAAGATGACGCCATCCGCGTGTTCAACAAGGGCGCTCCTTTGGCCGTGCATCCCAGCGGACGCTATTTCAAAAACAGTATGACCGAGATTTTGAAAGAGGTTTATCCGGACGAGACACCCCGCCCGGTTCAGCGCCTGGACGCTCTCACCACGGGTCTCGTGGTGTTCGCCAAATCGAAAACAGTGGCGACACATTTGATGCGGGAGTTCGAACAGAACCGGGTCGATAAGGAATACCTGGTGCTGGTCGAAGGTATGCCTTCCAAAAAAAGTTTTGTGGTCGACGCGCCCGTCGGCAAAGTCGTTGGCTCAGCACGGGCGGTGGGCTATCAGACCCAAAACCCGAAAGAGGCGCTCACTTATTTTGAAGAGTTGAGTTCATTGAACGGCAGGACCTTGCTCAAAGCGTCTCCCCGTTCCGGCAGAACCAATCAGATTCGCGTGCATCTGGCCAGCGTGGGCCTGCCGGTGGTTAATGACCCGGTGTATGGCCAGCGCACGGACGAGGGGCATTGCTACGGGTTACACGCCCACCGATTGCACTTTAATGGAGTCAACGGCGAGATCAATCTTCAGGCTCCCTGGCCGGAACATTTTCAGGCCTACTGGGACGCCATCGAACAGTAAGAGGGTGGACGGGTTACCGGCGATCGTTTAAACTTTTAATAGGTACCCGCCGCGTCTTAAATTTTGCATTGAACGGATAACAATGAACCGTAACGTATTAGCGGAAGAAAATAAATCAGGCCAATCGAGCGCTCCTGTGAAAGGAGGGCGTTTGATCGACCGTGCCCGCAACGCCTACTGGATGGCGCCGATGTCCGGCATTACCGATGTCTGCTACCGGCAGTTGATGGATGAAATGGGGGCAGGCGTTCTGGTGTCCGAGCTGGTTTCGGCCAAGGGACTGATGTTCAATTCGGAAAAAACCCGGCGGATGATTGAGATTCATAAAAATCCCGGTACTTTGGTAGGTCTGCAATTGTTTGGGGATTATGCAGACGATTTTATCAAGGTCGCACATTTGATTCAGGAGCAGGGCGCAGATTTTCTGGATATCAATCTCGGTTGTCCGGTAAGGAAGGTGGTGCAAAAGGGTTGCGGATCGGCGATGATGCGCGATCCGGCCTACTTGGAATCTTTTCTGACGAAGATTCGCCGGAACATCGATTTGCCTCTCACTGTCAAAATGCGCACCGGTTGGAGTGAAGAAGAGTTGACCATCCACGAGTGCGTCGCCGCCGCGCAAAACGCCGGTTGCGAATGGGTCGCCATTCACGGGCGAACCCGTGTGCAGGGCTATCAGGGATTGGCGGACTGGGATTTGATGGCTGAGGTCAAACAGCGAACCACGCTCCCCATCATCGGCAATGGAGATATTCGCGATTCCGAGCGGGCCCAAACTCTGCTTCGCAACAGCGGGGTCGATGCGGTGATGATCGGCCGGGGCGCGTTGCGCAATCCCTGGATTTTCAAACAATGCACGGGAGAGCTGGGGGAGACGCTGAACCCGACCCGCCTGGCTCTGCTCCGCCGTTTCCATGAACTGTTGAGTCCGCGTTATGATACCCGGCGCACCCTGCTGTACCTCCGCAAACTGGCAGTTTGGCTGGCCTTTGGGTATCCGGGAGCCGCAGCCTTTCGGGGCACCATGTTCCAGACCCCCACCACCCACGAGGTGTTGGAGAGGGCGGAAGGATATTTCACAAGGGTGGACGATTTGCCGATTCCCCGATTTGACGAGTCGGAAGCGTTTATGATGGGCGGGCACGGTTAAGAGCCTGGAAAATCCGGCTGAAAGTTTTTCTATTGGGTTGTGGTTTTTGGTCGAGTTTGTCTTTACACTATTAATATGTACGGATATTAACTTATTTGGATATCGACAATGAATAAAGATAAACTCGTCAAGCTCATGGATGAAACTCCTTTTTTCAAGGAAATGGATAAAGCGGATCGTGAAGTTTTGCTTTCCCACAAAAACCATTGGATGCAATTTAAACCTCAGGAAAAAGTCCTTAAAGAGAATGAAGTGGATTACGGATTTTTTGTATTGCTGGAAGGGCAAGTCAGCGTGATGCGCAGTAAGCCCGAGGAGGTTTCCCTGGCCCAGTTGGTGCCGGGTGCCATGTTCGGAGAAATCACCATGAAAGCCAAAAGGCCGCGCTCCAGTTCTATCGAGGCGGACAACGATGTTACCGTCTTCAAGGTGGATAGCCAGCTGCTGGACCAGTTATCTCCTGAAATGATAATTAAAATCAAGGATCAGATTATCGATCTGGTCATCACCCGGTTGGACGAGGTGAACAATCGGTTGAGCAGTTTCATCCGGTAGCTCCCAGATCGAATTATCCCTGGTTCTCAGGGATCGCCTTTACACGAAAGAGCCAATTAGTTGTCTCAAGTCCCTTCAAAAAAAACCGGCTCCAGTAAGCCTCCCTACGCGGGATCGTCCCGGTCATCCCTCAAGCAAAGAGAATTCACGGTCTATGGATGGAACGCTTGCCAGCGGGTTTTCGAAACCCGGCCGCAGGATATTTTGCGGGTTTTTTTCAGTCAAAGCCGGTCTCATCAACTGAGCAAGGTCAAGGAATGGTGTCACCATCGCAAATTACCCTACCGTAAGTTGGATCAGGAATCGCTGAACAAGGTTGCATCCAGCGTGCATCACGAGGGCACTGTGATGGTGGTGAAGCCTCTGAAACAACCGTCGGTCCACGATTGGGTGAAGGCGGGTCTTGCGAAGCATCAATTTGCCCTGGCGCTGGACCGGGTGGAAAATCCACATAATGTCGGCGCCATTTTAAGGTCGTGCGCCTATTTCGGAGCGGAAGGATTACTGGTCGGACTGGGTGAGAACGCCACGGCGGTGAATTCGTCTACCGTGCGGATGGCGGAAGGGGCATTGGAAATGGTGCCGTTGTACGAATGCAAAAGCCTGCCGTCCATCTTGAGAGAATTGAAAGCGCAGGGCGTGTTTATCGCTGGGGCTGACCCCTCTTCCAAGAAAAGTCTTTACGATACGAAACTCAAATACCCGTGCGTCATGGTCGTCGGCAATGAGAAGGAAGGACTTTCCGATCCAGTCAGGAAACGATGCGACGCGCTGGTGCGCATTCCCGGTGCCGGTGATATGGAATCCTTGAACGCATCGGTGGCGGCTGGGATATTATTAGGAGAACTTTCCCGCAAAGCGCCGCGACCCACCAAAACCTCTTCGTAATACATCATGGCCTTTTTTGCTCAACTACATCCCATGCTGGTTCCCTTTGCCGTCGCTCTTCTGGTGACGGGGGTGGTGTTCGAGTACTACGGCAAGTTTCAAAATGAAGAGTCGGCACGGACGGCGGGAGGGTTCAACATCCGTCTCGGTCTGGCATTTGCCGCAGTCGCCGTGGTCATCGGATTTCTGGGCGTCATCGGCATCGGTGATATTTTTTCCGAGGCCGATCCGCGGGTCAGTCCAGAAGTCAAAATCCACATGCGGAAGTTTTTGTCTTACCATATCCTCTTCGCCTGCTCGACGGTGGTGATTTTTATTCTGGCTCTGGTTGCGGCGCGTTACCGCAAAAAGAAATGGGGGCAGGTTTTATACTTCTCGCTGTTGGGTGTGGGTTTGGCTACAGTGCTGGCGACAGGCTATTGTGGCGGGGAGCTGGTGCATCGGTTCGGCCTGCCTGCGCCGACCCCGATTCAATGAAAAACCAACTGGTATCCGGACCAGGCGGTGGCGCCAATGGCCAGGACCGCGAGCCCATAAAAGAACAGAGCGGCCGGCTTGAAGGGTTGGGTGTACGCATAGATCGTGCAGAAGATGTAAGCAATGACCGTTAAGAACGAATATCCCTGATGACCCTCCACTGCGACAATCGGCCACTGTGAGAGGTCGGCGGAAAACATACCGGTCAACACGGCGAGGATCGCCATCAACAATCCCATACTGAAATTCAGACAGGCTCCCTGAACCCAGCGTGAGTCGGAACGGCGTCGCGCGAGACCCAGCATCGCCAGTCCCGCCAGAAACAGGGCGGGTGGAAAATGCGAGAAGAACGGATGCAGGGTGGGGGTGCTCAGCATAGGATGATGGCATTACCGGATTGAGGTGTGGAACATTCTGCGCTGAGGACGACGCGTTTGAAAGAACTGGATTTTCAGTTCTGGTCGGGCTTGATATCCGGTTCTTCGTTCAGGTCGAGGTTGACGTCGATATCCACCTTGGTGGCGGCGGAGACTTCCTGTTCGAGTTGGTCGATACCGACGGACTGCTTTACGCCCTCGGTTTCATTGAGCACGTCTTGTTTCAGGTCGTTGAACGTTTTCTGGAATTCGCCCCAGCCCCGGCCGACCGCGCGCGCCAGTTTGGGTAGATTGGCGGGGCCGATCACGATCACCGCGATCACCATAATAATCATGATTTCTAAAAAACCGATATCAAACATAAAGAACCCTGGTGGGGTTAATATTCGTGTATGGACCGATC
>QIDN01000247.1 GCA_003229345.1 Nitrospirota bacterium
GCTCCGCTTTGCGGTTGACGACCGCCCGGTATTACACGCCCAGCGGGCGGGTGATCCAGGAAAACGGGATCATTCCCGACATCATCGTAGAGGTTCCTGTCGTCTCTAAAATAACGTCGGAAGAGAATGATGAAAACAAGCAAGAGGTCAACAAAGAAAAAGTTAAAATGCGGAAGTTCCTCCGGGAAAAGGATCTGAGGCAGCATCTTAAAGGCAAGAAAAGCTTTGGTGAAGAAGAGTCCAAGGCGAAGGATGAAAAGAAATCTGAAGAAGAGTTAAAAAAAGAGAAGCTTATGGCTTCCCTGAAAGAGGATTTGGGAAAAGATATCCAATTAAAAGAAGCGGTTGCTCTACTCAAGGGATGGTCGGTAATGAGTAAAGTATTCAGCGCTGATTCGGTAAAAAAATAAAGACCTTTAATGTCTTGATAAAATTCCAGCGGGCGGTGACCGGGGAGACAACCCGGCACCCACTTGGACTGTCCTATTCCTTCCTATTGTTTAACCCCCTAACATATTAATTTACATGCTGGTTTTGGGAATTGAAACGTCTTGTGACGAAACGGCGGCGGCGGTTCTGGAAGATGGAACTTTCCTTCGCTCCAATGTGATCGCATCCCAAGATGAGATTCATTCCCAATTCGGCGGAATCGTCCCCGAGCTGGCCGGCCGCTCCCATGTCGAGCGCATCCATCTGATCATACAAAGGGCGCTCGATGATGCGGGCGTCCAACTGAATGATATTGATCTCATCGCCGCCACCCAGGGGCCGGGATTAGTTGTGTCCCTTTTGGTGGGCCTGAATACCGCCAAGGCCCTGGCCTATTCCCTGGAGACCCCGGTCATCGGCATCAACCATCTCGAGGGGCATGTCCTGGCCATCTTCCTACAACAGAAAGTGGAATTCCCTTTTCTGGCCTTGATCGTTTCCGGCGGGCATACGGATTTATGCCGGGTCAATGGTTTCGGACAGTACCGCATACTCGGCCGCACTCGTGATGACGCTGCCGGAGAATCGTTTGATAAAGTCGCCAAGATGCTCGGCCTCGGCTATCCCGGCGGACCTATTATCGAAAAAAAGGCGAGGCAGGGTAATCCTCAGACGCAGGTTTTCCCTCGCGCCTGGCTGGAAAAGGATTCCCTGGATTTCAGTTTCAGCGGATTGAAAACATCCGTCCGCAATACGCTTCTCAAGAGAAATAGTGACAACGGTTCATCCTGTTCAGACGAGGATATTGCAGCCGGATTCCAGGAGGCCGTTGTGGACGTGCTGGTCCGTAAAGCCCTTTTAGCTTGTCGGCAGGAATCCCTGAAGCGGATAGTAGTCACCGGGGGTGTCGCCGCCAATGGATATCTCAGAGACTGCATGACTGAAGCCGCGCGTAAAGAGGGGATAGAGGTATTCGTTCCCAAGCCGGTATTGTGTACCGACAATGCCGCGATGATCGCCTGCGCCGGTTACTATCGTTCACAGCATTGTCCTCCCTCTGAAAGCGATCCGTTTTCGCTGGATGCTCATCCTAATTTGCCCTTTTAACGGATTATCGTTTTATGAATGTTCTGGTTACCGGAGGCGGCGGATTTCTGGGAAGTCATCTCGCCCGCCGATTGCATGAGATGGGCCATCGCGTCTCGGTGCTGGGACGCCGCCGGTATCCCGGCCTGCCTCCAAATATTATCCAGCACCAAGCGGACCTGCGCGATCCCAAAGCCGTCTCCGAAGCCTGCCGGGAGCAGGACTCGGTGTTCCATGCCGGAGCCCTGCCGGGAATTTGGGGAACAAAAAATGATTTTTATCAGACCAATGTCGACGGCACTCGCCATGTGATTGATGGGTGCCTCGAGCATAGAGTCCGAAAGCTGGTATTCACCAGCTCTCCCAGTGTGATTTATAACCAGACCGATATGGAAGGTGTGGACGAATCCACTCCATACCCCTCCCATTACCAGTCCGATTATCCCAAAACCAAGGCACTGGCGGAGCAGAGCATCATAGCCGCCAATGGTCAGCGGGGCCTGATGACCGTTTCCTTACGACCCCATTTGATTTGGGGCCCCGGCGACCCGCATCTGATCCCGAGAATCATCGAGCGGGCCCAAAAGGGTCAATTAGTCCGAGTAGGGGAGGGAACCAACCGGGTGGATATTATTTATATCGATAATGCCGTGGAAGGCCATATCCGGGCTTGGCAGGCGCTGGAGTCCGGTTCTCCAGTATCTGGAAAATGCTATTTTCTCAGCGACGGCGAGCCTGTGGTGCTGTGGGACTGGATCAATCAATTGCTGGTCTCCCTGGGGATCAATCCCGTAACCAAGGGTATCTCCTATGGCATGGCGAGGAATCTGGGATGGATGCTGGAAGGAGTTTATCGCGCATTCGGACTTGCCGGGGAGCCGCGGATGACCCGTTTCCTCGCCGGACAGTTGGCGACCTCTCATTACTTTGACATTAGCCGCGCCAGGAAGGATTTTAATTACGAGGTCAGGGTTTCCCCTGAGGAAGGGATGAAACGCCTGCTCAAGTCGCTTCAGGTTCGCCTAGAAGGTTGATGCGGTGGGCCAGGCAACCGGCGCCGAATCCATTTTCAATATTGACCACCGAGACGCCCGGCGCACAGGAGTTGAGCATGGCCAACAAGGCGGCCAGCCCCTCGAACGCGGCCCCGTAACCGATCCGGGTGGGAACAGCAATGACCGGACACTCCACCAGCCCGCCGACGACACTCACCAGGGCTCCATCCATTCCCGCCACCACGATGATCACCCGCGCCGCCCGTAACCGGTCCATTTTATCCAGAAGACGGTGAATCCCCGCCACACCGACGTCATAGGCGGTTTCGACCCGGCTCCCGAGAAGTTTGGCGGTGGCCACGGCCTCCTCGGCAATCGGGATATCCGAAGTCCCGGCGGTGAGGATTAAAATATGACCGACTTTTTCCTTTTTGGGTTTTCTCTGGAGAACCAGGGTCCGGCCCTCTGGATTGTAATGAGCCTGGGAGGGAAGGTTGGATTGGATTTGCCGGTGCACGTCCGGAGCCAGACGGGTTGCCAGGATGTCGGTTTCAGCCTGATCCATTTTGCGGATAAGAGTCAGAATTTGATCCGGGCTTTTGCCTTCACAATAAATCACTTCGGGTATGCCGTTGCGAAGCGACCGGTGATGATCCACCTGCGCAAAACCCAAATCTTCGTAAGGCAGATTTTTTAAACGCTCGTAGGCTTCTTGCGGTTCAATTTTTTTCTCATATAAATCCTGGATCAGTTGCTGTAGGAATTCTCGATTCATTCCAGCCCTTTGATTCCTGTAAACTCAGAAGTCGTCTCGACATTCATCAAATCCCTCATGGCTGCTTGAGGAGCCTTCCCTTCATGGAGGACGCGGTAGGTTTCCTCAATAATGGACGCCTGAATATTGAATTTATTTTTGAGTTGATAAGCGGAGGTGACCGTGCGCACCCCTTCTGCAACCATGTTCATGCTGGCGATAATTTCATCGAGTTTCAGTCCCTCGCCTAACTTCAGTCCCACTGTTCGATTGCGACTGAGATCGCCAGTGCATGTTAACACCAGATCGCCCATACCGGATAAACCCGAAAATGTTTCAGGCCTTGCGCCCATGGCAGTTCCAATACGGGTGATTTCCACCAAGCCTCGATTGATCAATGCCGCGCGGGTATTGAAACCCAACTGCAGTCCGTCGGATATTCCAGTAGCGATGGCGATGACGTTTTTGAGGGCTCCGCCAATTTCGACTCCCATCAAGTCGTTACTGGTGAAGACTTTCAGATTATCCGTGCTGAAGATAGTCTGCACCCTTTCAGCGGTTTCCTGCCGTTGCGCCGCCGCGACAATGGCCGACGGGTTTCCCTGTGCCACTTCCTTTGCAAAGGTGGGGCCGGACAAGACGGCCAGGGAATCGAAAGCAGGAAGTATCTCTTCAATGATTTTATGAATCGGAAGGAGCGAGTCGTTCTCAATTCCCTTGCTGGCATTGATGATCAAACAATCGGGATCGATAAATTCCTTTGCAGCATTCAGGGTAGACCGTAAGACATGAGTAGGAACCACCACCAGAATGATTTTTTTGTTTGCCACCACTTCCTGTAATGAATGCGAGGAATGAACGCCATCCGGAAGTTTAAAGCCTGGCAGATAAACCCGGTTTTCCCGTTCCCGGTTCATAATGTCACAGAGATCTTTTTCATAGACCCAAAGATCGACCTGATGACCTTTTCCGGCCAACAGAAGAGAGAGCGCTGTTCCCCAGCTCCCTGCGCCGATGACCCCTATCGCTAATGAAGGATTTACCATAGTTTTTCAATAAAATTAAAATTCAGGGCTGATTCGAAAAATTCGGAAATCTAACTCCAAATTATATATTACCTGAATTGACGCAGGAAAATGGGCTTGTTATAGCAAAAATTTTGTGATTAAATCAAAATTCCTCAAATATTAGGGTTCCTACTTCAAATTATAATCCACCACAATGGCCCAAGAAGATAAATTAAAAAGAAAAGACCTGAAAGAGCCGGATCAATTTCTAGTGGCAAGCAATGAGTTTCTAGGTTTTTTAACTCGCAATAAATCTGTGCTTGCCAGTGTGCTGATTGGGATATTGGTGATAGGAGGCGGATTCCTGTTTGTAATGCAGCAAAAAAGCTCCGAAGCTTTAAAAATGGAGGCGCTCTATTTTCAAATGACCCAATTGGTGGAAGATGAAAAAGAACTCACCGGCGAGCCCCTGATTTCCAAATTGAACTCCTTTTTGGAGCAGTTTGAAGAAGGCGATCAGAAATTAAGAGCCCAACTGTTGCTGGGGGGTACCCAATATCAAAATAAAAAGTATGACGACGCTCTTTCGATGTTTAAAATGGTGTTGGATAAAACGTTACCGGGAACGCTTACTTACTACATGGCCCAATCCGGAATGGCTCATTCGTATGAAGGTAAAAAAGATTTCAATGGTGCCATCACGCACTACAAAAATATCATAGACCACCCGGGTCAGTCGCCGCTGTTTTATGTCTATCTTGGATTGGCCCGATGTTATGAGTTGACGCAGGATTCTAAAAACGCTCTACTGATTCTGCGTGAGATACAAACCAAATTTCCCGAACATGCCGGCCTGGAGAAAGTAAACCTTTCTCTCAAACGGTTGGAAGGCTAGGCATCATTTCATGAGCTCCCCTTATGAGGCCTTTTAAAAACAGGGTCCGCACCACCCGCTTATTCCTTCTCCTTACATGTTTGATTTTTCTGCTTTCCACTGCTCCCTCATTCGCGGTTCCATTTATCAGTAAAGACACCGAACTGGCCATGGGTCAGGAGGCGGATAAGCAGGTCATCGCTCAATTCGGATTGTATGATGACAAGAGTCTTCAGTTGTACGTTTATGGCATCGGTCAGAAACTGGTGTCTACTTTATCGGACAAGGAATTCAACAAGTATTTTTTCAAAGTCGTGGACAGCTCGGACATCAATGCTTTTGCTTTGCCGGGCGGATATATCTATGTCACCCGGGGTATTTTAGCTACAGTCAATAGCGAAGCTGAACTGGCCGGCATCCTGGGGCATGAAATCGGCCATGTGACCCAGCATCATGGTGCCAAGCAGATTGTTCGAACCATCGGAGCCCAGATACTCGCCATTGGTGCGGCGGCGGTCAATCCCAAAAATGCGGGAGAATGGCTGATCCTCAGTAGCCAGATGTTCAACCAGATCAACCTGGGTTATGGACGCGATGCTGAATTGGAATCCGATGCGCATGGTCTGGTGTCGGCCTATGAGGCGGGTTACGATCCGCGAAGTATGGTCGACTTCTTAAAGGGCCTGCGCCAGCAAGAAATGATGTCCGGACAATCCTATCATAGTTTTCAGGCCACCCATCCCGACACCAAGGAGCGGATTATTAAAACTGGTAGTTTGTCCGAGTCCATGGTCAATCGTAAGGAAAAAGCGGTAAGAAAATACCGAAAAGAATATTTGAACCATATCCAGGGCCTGTCCTTTGGTGGAAAAAGGAACAATGGAGACAGGAAAAATTATAAGAAAAAACATGTCGATATTTATGAGATCCAGCCCGGGGATACTTTCAAGAGCATCGCCGTGAAGGAATTGGGAGATGAACGGGAGGACTTGGCGATTGCGGTTATGAATGGGCAACGTCTGGAAGATTCCCTTAAGCCCGGCGAGTTTTTAAAACTGGTGCGCCCGGGACCTTATCGCAAAGACACCATCCTTGAGATACGCCCCGATATCAACGCAACCCAATGATTTCTAACATTCATGGCCGAAACTCTGGAGTTGGATAAAACCACGACTGTCCATTTGACCGCCAATGGGGAAATGTGCAACCGGCTGGCCCGTGGGACTCGAATTGTCCCGGTCGGGAGAAAAGGGGACTGGATTAAAATCACTTGGAGAAGAGGCAAAAAAAAGGGCTGGATTTTTTTTCCGAATCCTAATATTAAAATCACCTGAATTTCAGTATTACTCCCAGGTTATATTTTTCAGGTGCGTTATGACGGATTCAAGCGTTGAAAGTCTTAATGACGAAGAATTGCTGATGTACTACGAAACCACCAAAAAACTTTTGAAAAGCAGAATAAAAGATGAAGCCTCCAAAAATGGGAAAGCGGAGATTCTGTAACAAAAACTTGAGTGCATCGAAGATCAATTAAAGTCGAGAAGTCTTTGGGGAACATAATAGCTTTCCCGAATGCCCATTCATTTTTAAAATAAAAACGGGCAGACCTTTGGGTCTGCCCGTTGATCTGCACATAAATACTTTTACTTTAAACGCTAGCTTTTTGACTCCCCACGTAATTCAGAGCGGAGCCTGCATAGAACCATTCAATCTCACCGGCGTTCAAACTGTGGTTCAATTGGATTTTTTCCATTGAGCCGTCCTCATGCGTCACCGTCATGGTCACTGCCTGTCCGGGTTTGAGAACATCCAGCCCTTCAAAGGAAATAGCGTCTTTCTGCTGGATTTTCTCATAATCATCCTTGTTCGAGAAACTAAACGGCAGAAGGCCTTGCTTCTTGAGATTCGCCTCAAAAATCCGAGCAAAAGATTTGGCGATAATCGCCCGGCCACCCATATGACGCGGCTCCATGGCGGCATGCTCGCGGCTGGATCCCTCACCAATATTTTCATCGGCGAAGACTACCCATCCTTCGCCATTGTCTTTGTAATGTCGGGCAATCTTGTTCAGCTCGTCCGTTTTACCCGTCATCAGATTACTCCCTTTGCCGGTTTCATCGCAATATGAGTTCGATGCGCCCAGGAACAGGTTGTTGCTGATGTTGTCCAGGTGGCCGCGGAATTTCAACCAGGGGCCGGCCTGGGAAATATGGTCGGTGGTGCATTTCCCCGCCGCTTTGAACAACACCTTGAGATTTTTATAATCCGTCACCGGATCCTGTTTCGGAAACGGTTGCAGAAGGGACAACCGCTCGCTCTTGGGATTGACAACAACTTCCCCTGACATGGTGGGAGCCATGTAGCCGCTGTCCTTGGTGGCATATCCCTGGCTTGGGTAAATCTCCCCGGCGGGCGGTTCAAATTTGAAATTGCCGATCGAGTCGGTTAGCGGATTGAACTTCATGCTACCCGCGAAGGCCATGGCGACCACGATCTCCGGACTGCTGATGAAGCTCAACGTTTCAGCGCTTCCGTCATTCCTTTTGGCAAAATTGCGGTTGTAAGAACTGAGAATGCTGTTGGGATCACCCTTTTTGACATCCTCCCGTTTCCATTGACCGATACAGGGTCCGCAGGCGTTGGCCAGCACGGTACCCCCGACATCTTCAAAATCCTTCAAAATTCCGTCGCGGCTGATCGTCTCAAAAATTCGTTCCGATCCGGGGGTCACCAGAAAGTGGGACTTGGATTTAAGCCCGGCTTTTTTGGCCTGCCGCACCAAACTAACTGCACGAGTCAGGTCTTCATAACTGGAATTGGTGCAGGAACCGATCAATGCAGCCGACAGTTTTTCGGGGTAGTTATTTTTGTCGACATCCGAAGCCATCTGCGAAATGGGACGTCCCAGGTCGGGAGTGTGCGGTCCGACGATATGCGGCTCCAGAGTGGATAAATCGATCTCATGAATTTCATCGTAGTACTTTTCAGGATTTTTTTCGACTTCCGGATCGGACACTAGGTGTTCCGCATATTTTTTACAGAGATCCGCCACGGCATCGCGCTCCGTTTTGCGGAGGTAGACATCCATGCTCTCGTCATAACCGAACGTGGAAGTGGTGGCGCCGATTTCCGCACCCATGTTGGTGACCGTGCCTTTGCCGGTAGCACTGAGAGAGCGGGCGCCTTCGCCGAAATATTCGACGATCTTGCCGGTGCCGCCTTTTACCGTCAGCATAGTGGCCACCTTCAGGATGATATCTTTGGCGGAGGTCCAGCCGCTCAATTTTCCGGTCAGTTTGATGCCTACCAGTTTGGGCATGCGGGTCACGAATTTCTGGCCGGTCATGACGTCCACTGCATCGGCCCCGCCAACTCCGATGGCAATCGTTCCCATGCCTCCGGCATTGGGAGTATGAGAATCGGTACCGATGATCATGGTGCCGGGAACCGCGTAATTCTCGAAGACCACTTGATGGATAATGCCGGAACCGGGTTTCCAGAATCCCATGCCATACTTCATGGCAGCGGACTGGAGAAAATCATAAACTTCCTTGTTGGTTTCAATAGCCGCTTTGAGATCCGCCGAGGAACCGGTATAAGCTTGGATGAGATGGTCGCAATGAACTGAAGAGGGAACCGCGACTTGGGGCAGTTTGGCGGACATGAATTGCAAAATAGCCATCTGCGCGGTGGCGTCCTGCATAGCCACCCGGTCCGCATTCAAATAGATGTCGGATTTCCCCCGTTCCAGTTTGGAAAAGTCGGTACCGGGATCCATGTGGGAATAAAGAATTTTTTCCACGATGGTTAATTTACGGCCCAGGTTACTGCGGGCGGCGCTCAGGGATTTCTCCATGGATTGAAACAATTTTTCAATGGGCGCTGGATCCAATAACATTGAATACTCTCCTTAGACGATTAGTTTTTTTGTTGATATAATGGTCCCCCAATCACTGAAAATCGAAATCAGATTGGCGGAGGTTGAATTAACAAGTCAATTTTGAAAGGCCTGATTCTGCCATGAAGCTATTGAAAATTCAATCATTTTAAGGATAGGAGCTTTTCTCCAATATCTTGCCTAACTATAATTGTATTAACAATTTAACGATAATTTATTAAAGTGAACTATGAGTTCTGTTTTTGATTCACCCCAATTCAATGCCAACCTGTTTTTCCCTCGGCCCGACCGATTGGTGCCACCAGAGGGCTCCGATGAGATTTATATAGAAGTGGAACCGGAGGTTAAAGTCCATATTCGGCGTTATCCTTCACCCGATGCCCGGTTCAGCCTGTTGTATTTTCATGGCAATGGAGAAATTGCCTCGGATTACGATGAAATGTCCAAGGCGTTTGCCTATCTGGGTGCGGAACTGGTTGTTTGCGATTACCGGGGATATGGACGGAGCAGTGGTCAACCGACATTAAGGACAGCCCTTGAGGACGCCCACAAGGTTTATCAATCCTTGAAAAAGGATGGCAAGTTGCTGGATAAGCTGTGCGTCATGGGCCGGTCTTTAGGAAGCGCCCCGGCGATTGAGCTGTGTTCTCATTATC
>QIDN01000206.1 GCA_003229345.1 Nitrospirota bacterium
TCCGGGACCGGGATGATCAGGTTCTTTTGCCCCAATGCTTCCCAACGTTGCATAGCGGCGGCAGTGCCCCCGGGGCTGGCGGAAGGTTGACCGTTCCATAACGCCACCTGATAGGCCCGCGACCCCAGAGTTTGTGACCGCAGATAAGCCAGTCCCATGATCTGCAGGGAACACGCCTCGTACAGCAGGTCGTAGCCGGTGTAGGCGTCCTCCACGATTTCATAAAACGAGGCTGCGCGTTCCAACGCCCGGTCAAATTTTTCCTCCCAGGCCGGGCCTGCCGGAGAGACCGAGGTGCGTTTGAATTCTTCCCGGGAGAACGGCAAAATCACGTTCAATTCTCCGTTTTGTTTCAATATTTCCTCAGCAATCATTAAATCGGCGCCACAGGCCAGCGCCCCGAACGCAATTTTGATTTTATATTTTTTCAGCAGGTTTCGAATCTGTTCACGCAGCATCTCTTCATCCGCGGGATCGATGCCGGGAGACTTTCCCATGCCATGAATGGTTTGACCCATGAAAGCGATCACCGTGGGAGGCTGGATGGCTTGGATGCAATCGGTTGAGATACCCCGTTGTTCGCAGATTAGAGACAATTGTTTCCAAGTGGTACTCAGTTTACCATAATCATGGTAACGGTCCATATAGGCGTGAGATAAAACCGGGGCGATTTCGTCCTCTTTCCCCAAAAGAAGATTCGCTTCGGCTCGTGTCACGTCGAGATAATAATCCTCATCGCCATGGGTGGAGGAACTTTGATCGCAAAGTTTCAAAACCTCCTTTGCCAAACGATGGCAGGCGGTTGTATCGCCAATGATTAATGACAGAGTGGCGGCATTGATGGCAGGGTAATAATTATTATTGATCCGATAGGCTTCGAGATAAAGGTCCCGGGCTTTTTTCCCCAACGATGTTTTGATTGCGGGATCCTTTGCTTTCAAAAACTGGTCTTTGTACAATCGGGCTTCCAGTGAAAGATTGTCCTCGGTGGGAGGCAGTATGTCTTTCACTTTCCGGTACAAATGTTCCGCCTGGGTCGTAGCGCCGCTTCTGGCCAGACTGAGGACAGCCAAATGAGCCAAAGTCGGGTCAGCGCTTCCCTGGTCCTCGAGGGCTTTGTAGGCTACATCATAGACGCCGACAAAATCTCCCTTTTTTAGTAGCTCGCGCGCCTGGCAAACCAGTGACTCCGACTGCATGTCCTGAAATCCTTTTATAGTACTGAAATTACTTGGGTAAGGTGACATCCTATTCTAACTCAAAGGGCGCTTTTTGATAAATGAAACCGGAAATTTTCCAGCCCCTATTCCGAAATAAAACCCTTTGATTGTTCGTGGATTGGAGAAATTTCATTGATTTTAGGTGAATTACAGGCAGTCTACCGCTGGTTTCACTCTAAAACTGGGGAATTCAGAGGTTTTCCCAAGCCATCGAAAAAGGTCTGGAGTCGCGTCAAGGCGGGCCTTATACTCAATGGAAAATAAGAGAGTTATTCGAATCGTTGTTCTCCGATACGGTAGATTCCCCTTATGACGGCTCAAAAACAGGTTTTGAAAATAATCGCACTGGCCGGGATGTATTTTGTTACAGCCTGGGGTGTCAGTGTTCTGGGTCTGCCAGAGGGCTTTAGTTTACCCATTTATCCGGCGGCGGGGGTGGCGTTAGGGGGGATTATCTGTTGCGGTGCTCGGCTATGGCCGGGGATTTTTTTGGGGGGTTTGGCGTTCAACGCCTGGTTCATGAACTATGTGGCTCCTGCTGCGGATGTGCCGGTTTTTACCATGATGCTGACCAGTTCCGGGATGGCTCTGGCGGCCGTCGCTCAGGCGCTTGTGGGCGGATTTCTGTTTAACCGATTTGTCAGTTCGCCCACTCCTTTGAATCGGACGAAAGATATCTTGATCTTCATATTCCTTGTGGCGGCGGTGGGATGTACCGTCAGTAGCTCTATATGTCTAACGATCCTGGGTTGGGGGGGGCACCTGCCCTGGGAGAAATTTGTTTATGAAGGGATCACCTGGTGGCTGGGGGATGTCATGGGGGTTCTCCTGGTTGCCCCGCTATTTTTTGTATTTCGCCAGCCATTAAGTTTCAGGTGGACCCCTGCCCGCGGGATAGAGGTCGGCATACTTCTATTGTTATTTTACATCATCAGCCAGGTGGTGTTTGGGGGTTGGTTGCAATACAGTCATTACCCCTTGGTTTACCTGCTGGCTCCATGCCTCGTCTGGGCCGCGTATCGTTTCGGCCATCCCGGTACCGTACTTGCGATCCTGATGGTTTCCTCGGCGGCGATCTGGGGAACGATGGCGGGAAGAGGGCCGTTCACCCTGGGATCTTTGGAGGAATCGTTTGCCTTGTTGCAATCGTACCTGTTGGTCCTGACGATCATGACGCTGATTCTATCTGCGGCGGCAACTGAAGCAGAGAACGCGCAAACGCAATCGGGCCGGTTCGGTCGCGTGCTGGACGAATCTTCCAATGAAATTTATTTATTCGACGCGAAAACTCTCAAGTTCATTCAGGTCAACCGGGGAGCCCGGGAGAATCTGGGCTATACATTGGAGGAACTGCAGTCCCTGACCCCGCTGGACCTGAAATTTGATTTCACACGAAAGGATTTGGAAACGTTTCTAAAACCGCTACGCGATGGAACGGACGACCTGGTGACTTTCCGGACCCGGCACCAGCGTAAAGACGGAACCTTTTACCCGATCGAATGCCGGGTTCATTTTTCCCATGCCGAGGTCTATCCGGTTTTTGTGGGTATTGTTCAGGACATCACCGAAAAGAAGAAGACTGAGGAAGAATTAGCCGTACACCGTCATCATCTCGAAGAACTGGTTCTGCAAAGAACGGCTGATCTGGAATCGACGCATTTGCAACTGCTGCACGCCGAAAAACTGTCTGCCACCGGCAAGATGGCCGCTTCCATGGCTCATGAATTCAACAATCCCATTTTTGGCATACGTAATGTTCTTGAAAAAATAATGAGGCGGGTCCAAATGGAGGACAACAACAAACGCTTTGTTAAATTAGCGATACAGGAGTGTGACCGGGTAACGCTGTTGATCCGGAAAGTTCTCGATTTTCACAGTCCATCCACGGATGAAAAAGAATGGATTGATGTTCATGAATCCATCGACGACATGACTCTTTTGATCCAGAAGAGATTCAGTGTGCGCGATATCCACATGGTCAAAGAATATGCGGCAGACATGCCGCCCATTGAAGCCGTCCCGGACCAGTTCATGCAGGTTATTTTAAACATTTTACAAAACGCCGAAGAAGCTATCCCCGAGGGTGGGGGTAGGATTACCATTACCACCTCTGCCACGAACGGTGAGGTGCAGATTCAAATCAAGGATACTGGAGTGGGGATTCCCACTCAAATAATGAAGAATATTTTTGACCCGTTCTTTACCACCAAACCCAGTGTCAAGGGCACGGGTCTGGGACTTTCCGTGACTTATGGCATCATCAAAAAACACGGGGGGAAAATTCGGGTAGACAGCCTGCCGGGACGCGGGACCACCTTTACCATTTGTCTTCCGGTCAGGCAGGAGATCCCTGCCGCCTTGCGCGGTTAAAAGCAAAAGCCGGACTTCCTCCATATTTTTTCCTCCTATTTGCTGACCTCCTATGTTAAATGCCTTATAATAGACGAGTTACAGTGATACTAATTTATCGAGCCGTAGTGCTTCAAGCGGGAGCCCCGGTCGCTCGGGTTCCGTTGGAGAGATGCCGGACCCGATCAGAGCGCCCCGGATTTTCATGTCTGTTTTAACCATCAAGAATTGTCTCGACCCCGTCCTGCGTAAAAAGTGCGACTTGATCCAAAATATCAATGAGAATCTCGTGGCCCTGTCCGCAGACATGATTGAGACCATGTACGCCGCCACGGGAGTGGGTTTGGCCGCCAATCAGGTAGGTGTTGCTTCGAGATTGATCGTCGTAGACCTGGGGTTTAAAGAAGAAAAGCATGAGCCTCTCATCATCGTCAACCCCGTCATCACCGCCTCAGAGGAAGAACAAACAGGACAAGAGGGTTGTCTGAGTATTCCCGAGGTCTATGCCGACGTCAAACGATTCCAACGGGTGGAGGTGAAAGGTGTGGACCTGGACGGCAAGGACGTCCGCCTGGAGGTGGAAGGTTTTCTGGCGCGCGCGTTCCAACATGAAATGGACCACCTCGAAGGGAAGTTGTTCTGGGATATGCTGGGCAAGGTCAAGCGGGACATGTTGAAGCGGAAGTTTAAGAAAATACTGAAAGAGACGCAGGAATGAATCTCCTTTTTATGGGGACGCCGGACTTTGCCGTGCCGACTCTGAAGACGCTCCACGCTTCCCAGCACTCTGTTCTGGGAGTGGTGACTCAACCGGACCGGCCTAAAGGCCGTGGGCAGGAAATGCAGTCTTCCCCGGTTAAGTTATATGCTCTGGAGAAGGGCCTTAAGGTGTATCAACCCGAGAAGGCCAGCGCACCTGAATTTGTTGCGGAGCTGGCAGAGTTGAAACTCGACCTGATCGTGGTGATTGCCTACGGTCAAATCCTACGGGAAAACCTTTTATCATTGCCGCAACATTTTTGCATGAATATTCATGCGTCTCTGCTACCCAAATACCGGGGAGCGGCGCCGATCAACTGGGCCATCATCAACGGCGATAAGGAAAGCGGCGTTACCACCATGAAGATGGACCAAGGGCTGGATACCGGCGACATCCTGCTCATGCAAAAGGTCGCGATTGAAAATGACGATACCGCGCAACACCTTCACGATAAATTATCAGAAGCGGGCGGGGCGTTGGCCCTGGAAACGGTCGACCAATTGGAAAAGGGTTCGTTGAAATTTATTCCCCAAAATGATGCCGAGTCCACCTATGCTTCAAAACTGAAAAAAGAAGATGGTTGTCTGCATTGGGATCAGGAGGCTGAAGCCATCCGTAACCGGGTCCGGGGGCTGGAACCCTGGCCGGGGGCGTTTGGGTTTTTAAAGGGCAAGCGTCTGCGTTTTTGTAAAGTGGAAACCGGACCCGGAGCGAAAGACGATGCCCCCGGAGTGGTGATGCGTGTGTCGGATTATGGGATTGAAATCGGAACCTTGAAAGACCGAATCATCGTCACCGAAATTCAACCGGAAGGTAAAAAGAGGATGGCCGTCAAAAGTTATTTGCAGGGACATCCGGTGGAGCCCGGTGAGCGGTTTGACGTTTCCGGGGCTTCTGCTTAAGGGAAAGATAATATGGAAAGAACATTGGTGACAGGCGGCGCGGGATTCCTGGGTTCTCATTTGTGCGACACTCTTTTGAACGCAGGCCATGAAGTCATTTGCATGGATAACCTGATCACCGGGAGCATGAACAATATCGCCCATATCCAAAGCGACCGGTTTCATTTTGTTGAGCAGGATATTTCTCAGCCCTTCACGGTGACGGGAACTCTGGATAACATCATGAATCTGGCGTCTCCCGCCAGCCCCGTAGACTACTATGCCTATCCCGTAGAAACGCTCAAGGTCGGATCGTTTGGCACTTACAACACTTTGGAGTTGGCCCGCGAAAAAGGAGCAGTGTTTTTCATGGCCTCCACTTCGGAAGTGTACGGCGACCCGCTGGAGCATCCGCAGCAGGAAACGTACTGGGGCAACGTCAATCCCATCGGTCCGCGCAGTGTGTACGACGAGCCCAAGCGTTTTTCCGAAGCCATGACCATGGCCTATCGTCGCACCCACGGAGTCGATACGCGCATTGTCCGCATTTTTAATACCTACGGACCGCGCATGGCGATCAACGACGGACGCGCCATCCCCAATTTTATGTACCAGGCATTGAAGGGGAAGGATCTCACCGTGTATGGAGATGGCTCACAGACCCGTAGCTTTTGCTATGTGTCCGATCTCATTGAAGGCCTTGTCCGCCTGCTAAAATCCGGGCACTCTGATCCGGTCAATATAGGGAATCCCATTGAAATGACCCTGCTTGAGATGGCGGAGAAAATTTTGCAAGTGACCGGGAGCCGGAGTAAAATCGTTTTCAAACCCTTGCCTGAGGATGATCCCAAGGTGAGACAACCGGATATCAGCCTGGCGCGCAAGCTGTTGGGGTGGGAACCGAAGGTCAAGCTGGAGGAAGGGTTGCGGGACACGTTGGACTATTTCCGAAAGAGTATCGACGCACACCAGGCCGGACCGTGAGCTTATGGGAAAAGAGGACGCTTCTTCAATCAAGCATTGGCCCGAAGATGAACGTCCTCGCGAACGGTTGGCCAAACTTGGAGGAGACGCGCTTTCCGATGCTCAATTGCTGGCCATTCTGATCGGTTCGGGAGCCAGCGGCGCTAACAAAAGCGCCGTTGATATCTGCCGCGACCTTCTCAAAGTGTTTGGAAGTCTGAGTAACCTGGACCGCGCTTCGATTCATGAGCTCTGCAAGGTAAAAGGTATTGGGTTGGCGAAGGCGGCTCAAATCAAGGCGGCGTTGGAAGTGGGCAAGCGAATGGCTTCCACCCGGTCCGGCAATACCGCAAGGATGACCACCAGCCGGGCATTCGTGGAATACTTCGCGCCCTTCATGAAAAACCTCAGAAAGGAAGTCGTCAAAGTCGCCCTGCTGGATAACAAGCTTCACATCATAAAGGATTTTGTCATATCGGAAGGCAGTGTCAATTCCAGTATTGTGCATCCGCGGGAGGTGATGATTCCAGCGATCAAGGAATCGGCCACCAAAATTGTTCTGGTCCATAACCACCCCAGCGGTGACCCGTCACCCAGTCAGGCGGATATCGAAATCACCCATCGGGTGAGTAAGGCCGGAGACATTATTGGAATCAAATTATTGGATCACATCATAATCGGCGGAACAGAGTTTTACAGTTTTGCCGACGAAGGGATGATTTAAATATGGATCGAATCAAAGAATTTCTTTATGAAAGCGCAGAGGTGAAAAAAGCCGTCGCGGATACGCTGGCTGACAAAATTCTGGAAGCCATCAACATAGCGCGGACCAGTTATCAAAACGGCGGCAAGATGCTGCTCATGGGAAATGGGGGTAGCGCGGCCGACGCCCAGCACATCGCCGCCGAATTTATCGGTCGTTACAAAAAAGAGCGCAAAGCGGTAGCCGCCATCGCGTTGACGGTGGACTCGTCCATCCTGACCTGCATCGGTAACGATTATGGGTATGATGCCGTGTTTTCGCGCCAGGTGGAAGGGTTGGCCAAAAAGGAAGATGTGGTCATTGCCATCAGCACCAGCGGCAACTCGGAAAACGTGATTCGGGGGGTCGAGAAGGCCCGCGAAATAGGTGCACAAACCATTGGACTTTTGGGCAATCAGGGCGGAAAATTAAAGGATAAGGTTGATTTGGCCATCGTGGTTCCTTCTAACAATACAGCCCGCATTCAAGAAGCGCATATCACCATCGGGCACATCATCTGCGAAATACTCGACGAGGATTTTGATTAAGTGAAAGCCAAGTTCAAGCATTTCTTCGACAATAAAACACGTCCCAAGGTTCTGGTGGTGGGCGACCTGATTCTCGACGAATACATCTGGGGATCGGTCAACCGCATCTCGCCGGAAGCGCCGGTGCCGGTGCTGGAATCCAAATCGGAAAACCTGTCTCTGGGCGGAGCCGCCAACGTCGCCAACAATCTGGTGGCGTTGGGTTGTGAGGTGTATCTGGTCGGCGGTATCGGGCGCGATGAAAAGGGAGACAAACTGCTTGAACTCATCAAGAACCGTTCCATTTATACCAACGGCATTTACCGGTTTGTGCATCGGCCCACCACCTCCAAGGTACGCGTCATTGCAAACAACCAGCAGATTCTACGGATCGACAAGGAAGACGACCGGCCCATCACCGAGGAAACGGAAGCCAAGTTCCTTAAATACCTGCACGCTATCATTCCGGAAATGGACGGCGTGATCTGCTCCGACTACCACAAAGGTATTCTGTCGGAGAAAATCACCAACGCCATCATGCACCGCGCCAAAAAATTCAAGAAACAGGTGGTGGTGGATCCCAAGGGAACGGACTTTCACAAGTACAATGGCGCTACGGTCATCACCCCCAACCAGAGCGAAGTGGAACGGGTAGCGCCCATCAAGATCAACAGCCGGGAAGATTTGGACCGGGCGGCGGAATACCTGCTCACCCTGACCAAGTCGGAAGGGATTCTCATCACGCGCGGCAAGGACGGAATGATTTTTTATCACAAAAAAGACAAGCCCTTCGAAATCTCAACGGTGGCCAAGGAAGTGTACGATGTGACCGGAGCGGGCGATACCGTCATCAGCGTGTTCGGAATGTCCCTGTTCAGCGGTTTCAGTTACGAAGAAGCGGCGTGGCTGGCCAACATGTCGGCGGGTATCGTCGTCGGCAAAATCGGAACCGCCGTGGTCACGTTGGACGAGATCAACGAATTTCTGAAAGAGGAAATGCTCCGCACCTCCAGCGCCGTGCTGGAGTTGAACGAAATTAAGCAAGTGGTGAGCCTGGCCAAAAGCGTCGGCAAGTCGATCGTGTTCACCAACGGTTGTTTCGATTTGATTCATGGCGGGCACATCGAGTTTTTACAGCAGGCCAAAAAGCAGGGCGATATCCTGATCCTCGGGATCAACAGCGACGAATCGGTCCACGCCATCAAGGGCGACGGGCGGCCCATCAAATCCCAGGGAGAGCGGGCTAATATCCTGTCCGCATTGCAGGATGTCGACTACATCACCATCTTTAATGAAGAAACGCCCGAAAGCCTGATCCGCGAAATCCGCCCTGATGTTTTGGTGAAAGGCGACGACTACAAACTGGAAGACGTCGTCGGGCGGGAAATCGTCGAGGGTTACGGCGCGCGTGTGGTACTCATCCCCATCGTCAAGGGTCTGTCCACCTCCCGAACGGTCGATAAAATCCTGCAGGCCAACCGCGGCAATTGAGCATATCATTTCAACTGTCACCCTGAGCCGATTAGCCTGTCCTGAGCTTGTCGAAGGAAAGGACGGCAGTTGAAACTCTAAACATCGATTCTTCTTTTTACTTCGTTTCTCTCAGAATGATAATAATCATCTCTTCGTCATTCTGACGAGCCGCAGGCGAGGAAGAATCTGGGTTTTAATTGCCTGCGGCGGTTCGCCGCTTAAATCATCTTCACCAGTTCCTTAACCGCTTTATCAATGCCCTCGGCCACCTCACCGATACTTTGCCCCAGCATGTAAGCCGGAGTGCTGACGATGCGGTTGGGAGCATCCACCACCACCTCGGTCACCACGGCGTTCTGATGCTTGGTCCCCATCGCCTCCATTTTGGCGCTGGTGTC
>QIDN01000325.1 GCA_003229345.1 Nitrospirota bacterium
GCCGAAATGACATTGACTGTAACGGCAGTAGAATCGACCGAAGCCCCCAAAGCCACGAAGACTTCTGAAGCCGATGCCCAGGCCGAAGCGCCTGTGGAAGAGTCTGTGGAAAACGAAGACGAGAGTTAATTCGACCGGTGTGCGTTTTATTTAATGATTGAGCAAAGAGTATGCCTCTGATATAAAAGGGCATGTCAAATGTCGCCGATATCTCTTTAAGAAAACTTCCCCCCTACAATGAAGAGGCGGAGCAATATGTGCTGGGTGCCTGTTTCGGGTCCGGCGATGCTTTTGCTCGCGCTGTAGAAATCATCGAGCTTGATGATTTCTACAAAACCAGCCATCGGAAAATTTTTTTGGCCATGCAGTTTCTGTTTGAGGCCAACCATCCTATTGATATTCTCACGATTGCCGATCGCCTCCGAAAAAATAATGATCTGGATGATGCCGGAGGGATGGATTATCTGGATTTCCTGGAAGGTCTGGTTCCTACTTCCGCCGCTATTTCTCATCATTCGAAAATCATTCGGGAGAAAAAAGTCCTGCGGGACTTGATTGAGACGGCCACGGAAATTGTGGCGAGCAGTTACGAAGATTCGGACGATGCGGACGAAATTCTGGATAAGGCCGAGCGGTCTATCTTTGAAATTTCCGAAAAACGGACCAAACGATCTTTTTACAGTATCAAGGAGATTGTCAAAAGCAGTTTTGATTCTATTGAGAAACTGTTTGAAAAACCTGGAATGATAACGGGAGTGGAAACCGGGTTCCGGGAGTTCGACCAAATCACTTCCGGCCTGCAACCGTCTGATCTCGTGATCATCGCCGGACGTCCCAGTATGGGCAAAACCAGCTTCGCGCTGGACATCGCCCGGTTTGCCGCCTGCAAGCGCAAAGTGCCAACCGCGATCTTTAGCCTGGAAATGTCCAAAGAACAACTCGGTTTGCGCATGTTGTGTGCCGAAGCACGGGTCAGCTCCGTCAAGCTGAGGACGGGGTTTTTGGCGTCGTCCGATTGGCCGAACCTGACCGCCGCCGCCGGGCGGGTTTCCGAAGCGCCCATATTCATAGATGACAGCCCGCAATTGTCAACGCTGGACGTACGTGCGCGTTCCCGGCGATTGAAGGCGGAACATTCACTGGGGCTTGTCATTATTGATTATCTTCAACTCATGCATGGATCCAGAAAAATCGAAAGCCGCCAATTGGAAATCTCCGAAATCTCGCGAGGTTTGAAAGGGCTGGCCAAAGAACTCAACGTGCCTATTATCGCTCTATCCCAGTTGAGTCGAGCGGTGGAAAGCCGTACCGATAAACGTCCCTTGTTGTCCGATCTGCGTGAGTCGGGTTCGATTGAGCAGGATGCCGATGTGGTGGCATTTATTTACAGAGATGAGGTTTATGATAATGAGACGGCCAAGGCTGGAATCGCTGAGATATTGATTCGCAAACAGAGAAACGGGCCTATTGGAGATGTCGAACTTGCCTTCTTGAAAGAGTACACCCGATTCGAGAATCTGGCTCATCACGAAGAATCGGTGCCCGCCCCCTCTGAATTCTGATCGAGTCATTAATGATGAAGCGGCACGGCCTTCGTTCATTTTTCTTCACACTAGCTATTATTTTTTTTCTAGGATGCACCCAATCCACTTGGGCTCAATCCCCTAAGCATTTAGAAAGCTTTAATATTTCTCCCCTGCAAAAAGGCGAATTTTTCCTGCTCCGCAAAAAGCCTGGAGAAGCACTGAAGATTTTCAAAGACCTTTGGCAACGGGAACCGCAAAACAGCTATGCTGTCCGGGGAATTGTCCGTTCTCACCAGGCCCTGGAGAAACTGCCGGAGGTGGTTTCCTTTCTGAAAGGGTATCTTGAAAAATATTCTCAATCGTCTTCCGCTGCTTACGGCTTGGGTTACGCTTTTTATCTTCAAGGAAGGCTTGAAGAGTCCAGAAGGGTTTTGGATGAATCCTTGAGCTTTGATCGAGGAAATGCTCTGGCTCTCAATAATCTGGCGGCAGTATTGGTTGAATTGAAAGAGTATACGAATGCGCTGACGCAGGTGAAAGAGGCGATAAAGATTGCTCCCAATGAATTGATGTTTTACCGGAACCTTCAAATGATTTATGTCAGATCAGGAAAACCTGGCAAGTTTGAAGAAGAGTACCGCCATTTACTTGCGGAAGGTTTTCCGGCGCAAGCGAAGAGATATGGTCTTGTCATGGCGCAGCAATTACGGCAGAAAAGTTTCAAGTTGTATGTTGATGGAAAAATTGATGAGACGATTAAAACCATGATGGAGATGTTGGATCTCTATCGTGAGATAAATCATGAGTCGGGTATTGTTGCCGGCTTGTTCAGTTTGGCGGTGCTGTATGAAGAGCAAGGGAGAATTGAACGGGCTTTGGAAAAATACCGGGAAGTCTTAAAAATCAACCCTCAACATATTCAGGCACGCGAAAAATTACGGTCATTAAACCCGAAAAGAGATTAACAGTTAATGTTGAAAAAAGATTAACAGTCAGTGTTTATCAAACGTTGCGAAATTCAAGCGTTTAGCAGGAATTTCCCCTATGTGGGGTATTTGTTGAAATGAAATAACGTTTGACAAAAGAGAGGGTTAGCTATTAATCTGGGTTCACAGTCAGGAATTTAAGGAATGTTGGAGCTTCCGACAAAATCCATAAGGAGAATTGGTGCAAAAAGACGCTTATACCATCGTTGTGTTTCCGGGTTCAACCGGCTCACCCAAGAGAATTCAGCTTTCCAAGAAATCCGCGAAGGTTGCTCTTATTTCTCTATTGGTTTTGTGCCTTTGTTTTGGCGGCGCAGGTATTTACTTCATCAGCCAGTATTTGGATTATCAGGATAGCCGGGTTGAGCTTGCTTCGTTGAAGAGACAGGAAAAAATCCAAAAAACACAAATTGATAAGTTCAGCAAAGAAGTCCGGTCTTTCGAAACGGAAATGGCCCGTTTGGAAAGCTTCGAGAAGAAACTGCGGATCATCACCTCTTTTGAGAATTCCCCTAAAGGAAATCAGGGGCACTTGGGTGTCGGTGGTCCTTACGGATTGTCTTCGCACAGCTTCACTACCTCCTTGGAAAAAGAAACCCAATCCATGCTGGATCGCTTGTCCGGTGATTTGGGTATACTGACGAGCCAAATTAAGATGCGCCAGTTCAGCTTTCAGGAATTGGATGAATATCTGAAAAATCAAAAATCCCTGTTGGCCTCCACCCCTTCTATCTGGCCGACACGGGGTTGGGTGACCTCTGCTTTTGGTTACCGTAAATCGCCTTTTACCGGTCTCCCGGAAAAACATGAAGGCTTGGATATCGCTGCCCGGCTGGGTTCCGAGGTTCGTTCCACTGCCGATGGGAAAGTTATCCGGGCGGGGCGTGATAATGGCTATGGAAATTTAATAGAGATCGATCACGGTTATGGGGTGTTGAGCCGCTACGGTCATAATTCCAAAAATCTGGTCAAGGTAGGAGACAAGGTAAGACGCGGGCAGGTGGTTGCATTGATCGGGAGTACCGGCCGAAGCACCGGCCCTCATGTTCATTACGAAATCGTGGTTAATGGGGTTCCGGTCAGCCCGAGAAACTATATTCTGGAAGACTGATTTAAATTCGGTTTGAGTATGTAGGACGCTTTACCAAGCGTCCTATTTTTTTGTCTTTTTTATAGAAGCGAATTTATCCCGATTTTTGTTTCTAGCTCTTAATATTCCTCCAAAACATACCCCGGATGATGGGATTTTTTGGTATACTTGTTGTCTTGGGGCATTTAAGCCCTCGTCACTCCGTTTAAACTGTGGTTTTCCTGTTAAACCCTCGTGCTGACAAACCACCACAAAAAATTGACTTTAATTCACCGATGGATGCTCAGGGATATCTAAGCTACCCGATGACTGGTAAAGGACTCGTATGGTTTTAGGATTATTGAAAAAGATATTAGGTACTCATAATGACCGGGAGCTGAAGCGGATTCAGGAATATGTGGAGCAGGTCAATGCCCTGGAAGAGGATGTTCAAAAGCTGTCCGATGAGCAATTGAAGGCTAAAACACCGGAGTTCAAGGAACGTTTAAAGAAGGGCGAAACTCTGGAGGAGTTGTTGCCTGAGTCGTTCGCCGTTTGCCGGGAAGCCAGTTGCCGGACACTTCAAATGCGACATTTTGACGTACAGTTGATCGGCGGAGTGTGTCTACACGAAGGCAAAATCGCGGAAATGAAAACCGGGGAGGGGAAAACCCTGATGTCGACTTTGCCTGTTTATTTAAACGCGTTGACGGAAAAGGGAGTCCATGTCGTAACGGTTAACGAATACCTCGCTCAACGCGACAGCGAATGGATGGGGCAAATCTACAAGTTTCTGGGATTGACCGTTGGAACCATTTTTCACGACATGCCGGAGGAAGACCGGCAGAAAGCCTATAACTCCGACGTCACCTATGGCACCAACAACGAATTCGGGTTCGACCACCTCCGCGACAATATGAAATTCAGCTCTGATGATTTTGTCCAGCGTGAGCTTAATTTCGGCATCGTCGATGAAGTGGACAGTATCCTGATCGACGAAGCCCGCACGCCTCTCATTATTTCCGGGCCGTCGGAAGAATCGACGGATAAGTATTACCACATCAACAAGCTTATCCCCAAACTGAAAAAGGAAACGCATTACACGGTCGACGAAAAAGCACGCTCATCAATGTTGACGGAGGAAGGCATTTCTGAGGTGGAAAAACTACTGAATGTCCCCAATCTGTATGATCCCATGCAGATTGAAACCTTGCATCACGTCAACCAGGCTTTGAAAGCTCATGTCATTTTCAAAAATGAAGTGGATTATGTAGTCCAGGATGACAAGGTGGTGATCATTGACGAGTTTACCGGCAGAATGATGTCCGGACGGCGTTACAGCGATGGATTGCATCAGGCTCTGGAGGCGAAGGAGGGGGTCAGTATTGAAAATGAAAACCAGACTCTGGCATCGATCACCTTCCAGAACTATTTCCGGATGTACAAGAAGCTTGCCGGGATGACCGGTACCGCCGACACTGAAGCAGAGGAATTCCAGTCCATCTACAAGCTGGAAGTGCTGGTGATCCCCACCAATATGCCGATGATCCGGGAGGATTATCCGGACCTGATTTTTCGTACAGAGAAGGAAAAATTCGATGCGACGATTGAAGAGATTCGTGAGTTGAACGAAACCGGCCGACCGGTCCTGGTAGGGACCATATCCATCGAAAAATCCGAACTGTTGAGCAAATACCTTAAAAAATTTGGCATCAAACACAATGTGCTGAACGCCAAACGTCATGCGCAGGAAGCCGAAATCATCGCTCAGGCCGGTCAGAATGGGGCAGTGACCATTGCCACCAATATGGCGGGCCGCGGGACGGATATTGTCCTGGGCGAAGGGGTTCCCGAATTGGGCGGACTGCATATCCTGGGCACCGAGCGCCACGAAAGCCGCCGTATCGACAACCAGCTCAGAGGCCGCTCCGGCCGTCAGGGCGATAAGGGGTCTTCACGGTTTTATCTTTCTCTGGAAGACGATCTGCTGCGAATTTTCGGATCGGACCGAATATCCGGGTTCATGGCCAAGCTTGGGATGGAGAACGGTCAACCCATTGAGCATCCCATGGTCAGCAAAGCCGTGGAAAATGCGCAACGCAAGGTAGAGGCGCATCACTTTGATATCCGCAAACATGTGTTGGAATATGACGATGTGATGAACCGTCAGAGGGAAATCATCTATGCGCTGCGCCGGGATATCCTGACCGGTGAAAACCAGAAGGACATTCTGTATGACATGGCGGATGAGGTGCTGGAGGAAGCCCTGGCGGATATCATCCCCAAAGGTGTCTACCCGGAAGAGTGGGATATCGATTTATTAAATGAAAGCCTGGAACGGTTGTTTGGCGTGTCCATCAAGAAAGTGGATGACCAAACCTTGCAATTGGGCGGTCAAAAAGAAATCAAACTCGAGGATTGCAAGGCGGAGGAACTTCATGAAGAGATATTTGAGCTGGCTACGGGCGAATACGACCTGAAAGAAAAAGAAGTCGGTCCCGATCTTCTGCGCTATCCCGAGAGAATGATTATGCTACAGGTGTTGGATAACCTGTGGCGCGAACATTTGCTGGCCATGGATCATTTGAAAGAAGGGATCGGCCTGCGTAGCTACGCCCAGAAAAATCCGCTCAATGAATACAAGAAGGAAGGATTTGATCTGTTCCGGCAAATGAACTTCCGTATGAAAGAGGAAATTTGCGAATTTTTGTTCAAGGCGCAGATCAACAAGGAAGCGGTTCGATCTCTCGAAACCCATCAGGAAAAAGAAGAGCGAAAAGTCACGGAGCATCGGGGAGAAGGGGAAGAAGGCCAGAAGTCGGCTCCCATCAAGCGGGATGAAAATAAGGTGGGGCGAAACGATCCCTGTCCCTGCGGGAGCGGGAAGAAGTACAAAAAATGCCACGGAAAATAAGAGGGGAGGTCAGCGGACTTCCAAGTTCTCTTGACACTCGATGCAAAGTGCTGTCAAGGGCAGGATCTCCAGACGCTTGAGGGTTATGTACTTGGAGCAATTATCGCAGACTCCGTAAGTATCCCCTTTAATCTTAAAAATAGCCTCCTCAACCATTCTCAGCTCATTTCTCTCCCGGCTGGAAAGTTGAAAAGCCATTTCCCGTCCTTCCAGGCTGGATGCCAAATCTATTTCATTACTGAAGGTGATGTCGTTGATGGTTCGTTCTACTTCTTTGGAAGAACGAAGCATACCCATCAATCTTTTTCTGTCCTGAGTCAGCCGTTCCTGGATTTTTAAAATTTTCGGGTCATTTTTTTTGAAAGGGGATTTCACAAACGGTTTGATTATTTCCTCTGGCGGCTCGACTATTTTTTTCGCAGCTGCTTTTTTTGGGGCCGCCTTTTTCGCAACTACTTTTGCTACCGGTTTTTTCGCCGAGGATTTTTTGGCGCTTGCCTTCGGTTTCTTTTGAGCTTTGGCCTTCTTGACCGTCTTTTTGGCCACGACTTTGGATTTCTTTTTCACTGCCGTTTTCTTCTTCGTGCTTTTGCTCACTTTTTTGACAGAGGCCTTCTTTTTAGATACGGAAGGTTTCTTTTTCGCCGAAGTGGTTTTCTTTTTCACTTTTTTCTTTTTAGCTGCCACAGTAGAGTCTCCCGATCAAGCCTTTTGATAGAAGATTAGATAGAGGTTTCAGATCAAATGGGGGTGATAACTGATGGGTTTTGACCGAAAACTACCTTTGAGAATCAAATAATCCCAATAAATTCAGTAATATAAGCTTGCCTAGGCTCAAAAACTGCCCTAAAGGGTATCACTAGAAATTAAAAAGCACAAGAAATTATATGCGCGAGGATATTTTTGGGTTAACGCTCTCCGGGCCACTGTCGAACCCTGTTAATTCAACTCATAATCCACGACCACGGTTTGGGAGCAAAGGGATTGCGCCAGCCGGATGACCGGCTGATGGACCTTATGCCCGGCATACGCTTCCAATCCCTGGCGGTTCTCAAAATGAGTGGTTAGTACCAAATCAAATGACCGGTCGGAGCTTTTGAAATCCTCTCCGACTTCAAGAAATCTGAGGGTTTCAATCTGGTCTTTCATTCCGTTCAGGGCAGATGCCAGACTTTTCACATTGTCGGGGGACTTTTCCTTCAGTTTGAACATGACTATATGTTTGATCATGGAGCCGCTCCTGTTTCAAGTGTCCCGATGAGATTGATTCGGGATGGGTTTATTCCCCGGCCTTCAATCGTGGCTGGGTTTTTTCGAAATTTCCCAGTATTATATAGGCTTTTGAAAAGCAAATTGTGAATTTATATTCGGAGGGTGGGCAGGCATGTCCTGGTTAATTGGAGCGGGATTGGGATTTCTTCGCGGTGGGCCTCTTGGGGCTCTGGTGGGGGGAGCCGTCCAGCATGTGATGACAAAAAAAGTTCGGAAACTCATCCGCCGGGGACTGCCGGGGGTGGTGGACGAAACGGCGTTCGTCACCTGCATCATTGTGGTGATGACCAAGCTGGCCATGGTCAAAGGACACATGACTCCGAGAGAAGTGGAGACGATTTACCGGTTTTTTGTGAAGAATTTGAATTACTCGGAGAAAGATCTCGAATCCATCAACCAGGTTATTCGTGAGGCCTGCCGGGTCAATCCCGATCTGAATCCCGTCATCCAAAAGTACAAATCCTCTGCCCAGTCCAGATACCGGAGCCTTCTGCTGGTGTTGTCCTACCAGATTGCACTGATCGAAGATTCACTCACCGCCGAGGTTCAGGAGGGCATCAACGAATTGGCCGGCCTTCTGGATATATCCTTTGAGGAGCATGACCTCATTCGCAAAAAGTACTCTCTGGACGTTTTAGTGACGCCCTATACGATTCTGGAGATTGATTCTGCGGCCACCAACGATGAGATTAAAAAGGCCTACTGGCGGTTGGCTTCCCAATGTCACCCCGACAAGGTGGCGCATCTGGGAGGAGAGCAAGTGGAAGAGGCGCATCTCAAGTTTCTTGAAATTCAGGAAGCGTATCAGGAGTTGGAAAAAAAGCGGAGTCTTTGAGTCTTACTTGGGCGGAGATTTAACCGCTTCAGCTTTGGGTTCTGTGGGCTCGTCGTCCGAGGAGTCTGCGTCTGCCACTTCAGTGGGAGTTTGGTGTGATTGCTTCGGTGGGTATTCGGATGCAATCTTTCGCACAATAATGGAATTGATTTTTCTTTTACTGGCTTCCTTGACCGTTAACCGAAAACCATTGATGACAATCTGATCGCCGGCCACTGGGATTTTTTCCAGATTTTCTATCATGAGTCCGGCCATGGTTTCATAATCCCCCTCCGGCAGGTCCAGCTTTAATTCCTCATTAACAGATCCTATTTCCTTATCGCCATCAATTAGATATCCATTCTTATCATAGACTTCATACTTCTTGTGGGGCTCGTCGTATTCATCTTCAATTTCTCCGACGATTTCCTCGATAATGTCCTCAATGGTAACAATACCGATACATCCGCCATATTCATCCACGACAATGGCGATATGCAAACCCCGTTGCTGAAGTTCTTTCAGCAGATCATCGAGTTTTTTGTTGGGCGGCACGTAGTAGGCCGGGCGGACCATTTCAGTGATGGGGGAATCGTCCTCTGGCACGGTCAGCAGGTCGAAGGTATTCAAAATACCGATCAGATTAAACATCCGCTCATGAAATACAGGGAGACGGGAAAACCCGGTTTCGTTGGAG
>QIDN01000397.1 GCA_003229345.1 Nitrospirota bacterium
GGGGGTCGTGATCAAGAAACCCTGTCACGGGGTAACGACCGAAGAAGCCGACGAGTATATCGGCGCATATACCATTGTAAACGATTTCAGCGCCCGCGAACTCCAGGAAAAGATCATGAGAATCGGGCTGGGCCCTGCCAAAGCCAAGGACTTCAATACCGGACTTGGGCCCTGGATGGTTACGCCGGACGAAATCGGTGATCCCCGCAACCTGAAGATGGCCGCACATGTCAACGGAATGTTATGGTCGGAGGGCAACAGCGGCGCCTCCCACTTCACGTTCGAGCAGATGATCGCTTTCGCGTCACAAGACCAAACACTGCACGCCGGGGATGTCCTGGCCAGTGGCACGGTGGGCACGGGATGCGGATTGGAACTGGGCCGCTTTGTCAAATCAGGAGATAAAGTGGAACTGGAAATCGAAAACATCGGCAAACTGACGCATTGGATAGGGTGAAACTATGTTCAAATACTTAAAGTTCGGCAACGTGGCTCCCATGCACCATACCGCCCATTATGTGGACGGCCGCTTGTTAAACGAGTACTGTTTTACCCGCGAAGGCTTTGAAGAACCCTACTCGATCCTGTATTTGGTTCATCCTCCCACCGGTGAATCCGAACAGGAGGTGTACCGGGAAGCGGCTTGGGGTATGCCTCAAGCAAGGGATTCGGCAGTATTGCAACGCCGCCACTTTCGCACCCGGCGGATGAAACCCCAGGGCCATTTTATTTCGGGACGGACTCTGCTGGCTTTCAACGACGACCTCACTTATGGCGTGTGTCACCCGAAAAAAGAAGAAGCCGCCTTTTTCGCCAACAACGATGCCGACGAACTGTTTTTCCTGGCCGAGGGCACTATCCGGTTCCAGTCCCTTTTTGGCAAAATGACCCTGACGGCCGGGGACTACTTGATCATCCCCCGGTCATGTCCTTACCGATTCAGTTTCGATGCACCGCCGCGTCTGCTGGTTGTGGAAGCGAAAAATGATATTTCCATTCCAGATGTCTATGTCCACAAGGAAGGCCAGCTCAAGATGGACGCGCCTTATTCCGAGCGCAGTTTTCAGGTGCCGGAATGGGATGCTTCCTTGTTTGAAAGCGAAGAGCCAGTTTCCATCATCCGAAAACGCCAGGGCGTTTTTACCCGCACCCACTATCCCGAAAATTTTTTCCAAATGGCCGGGTGGGATGGTTATGTCTTTCCCTATGCCCTCAACATCAAGAATATCCAGCCCAAAACCGGGCGGGTACACCTGCCCCCGACGTCGCACATGACCTTTTCCGGGGGCGGCTTCGCCATTATGAGTTTTCTGCCGCGGGTTTTGGACTTTGACGAAAAAGCGGTGCCTTGTCCCTTTTATCATTCTTCGGTCGATTGCGATGAACTGTTGTTTTACCACTCCGGCGATTTCACCAGCCGCAAAACCATCGAACCGGGGTCGATCAGCTTTCATCCATCGGGCATTCCACATGGACCGCATCCGGGCGCGTACCAGAATTCCATCGGACTGAAACGAACAGATGAACAAGCGGTAATGGTCGATACCTTTTCACCCCTTTATTTGACTGCAAACAGCGAAACCCTGGAGGATTCCGATTATCCCAAAAGCTGGCAGGAGAACCCATCATGAATCGTCACACCGAATTTTCAGGAATTCAACCGAAAGACCACTTCTGGGTTGAAATTTATCATCTTATGAATTCAATCGTTCAGCCGCGCCCCATTGCGTGGATTTCCAGCATTTCCTCCGAGGGTGCCGTCAATCTGGCGCCGTTCAGTTATTTCAATATCTGTTCGATGAATCCGCCCATCATTTCAAATTCCATTTTTTTTAATCGCGACGGCTCCGAAAAGGACACCTTGAAAAACATCAAAGCCACCAAAAAATACGTGGTGGGCACTGTTTCATTTCAAGCGTCTGAAAAAGCAAATATCTCCTCCGCCCCATTTGATGCCAGCGTAAACGAGTTTGAGGAAGCGAATGTACACTCCATTGACCGGGGCTCCGGGGAGCCTCCCTTCATTTCAGAAAGTCCGGTGCAACTGGTGTGCGAACTGAACCAAACCCTTCCTCTGGGAGAAGGCGCAGGGGTGGGTACGCTGGTTCTGGGAAACGTGAAGGAAATTTATCTATCCAGCGAGTTGAAGGATTGCGAGTGGCAAAAAGGCATTCCGCCGGAAGTCATGAACAACGTGGGCCGGATGGGGGGAGATTTTTATGCAAAAACCACGGACGTGTTTCAATTGGCGCGCGCTACCGTAGATAAATAACCCCCTGAGAGGACCGGGCTGTGAAAAATGGATCCTTTATATATAGCGCGGTGCGTACCCCCATTGGCGGGTTCAATGGAGCTTTATCTTCGATGGCGGCACCGGATCTGGCTTCCGCCGCTATTAAGGAAGCACTCCGCAGAGCCGGGATAAACGGGGACCAAATCGGGGAAGTCCTACTCGGTAATGTGCTGTCCGCCGGGATCGGACAAGCCCCGGCTCGCCAGGCGGCGCTCAAAAGCGGACTCCCGGATACCGTGGGCGCCACCACGGTCAACAAAGTTTGCGGCTCGGGAATGAAAGCCGTCATGATGGCGGACCAGAGTTTGCGCTTGGACCAGGCGCAATTCATCGTCGCGGGAGGCATGGAAAGCATGAGCCGGGCGCCTTTCCTCCTGCCGCAGATGCGCCAGGGCAGAAAACTGGGGAATGCTTCTGCCATCGACAGCATGATCCACGATGGGTTATGCGATCCCCTGGAAAACGACCACATGGGGGAATTGAGTGAAAAGATTTCGCAACAACACGGCATCTCCCGCGAAAATCAGGACACCTTCGCCGCCACCAGTTATCTCCGAGCCAGGACAGCCCAGGATGAAGGAATATTATCCCGGGAAATTGTATCCCTCTCCCTGAACCATAGGAAACACTCCTCGGTCGTGGATAAAGACGAACAACCTTATGCTGACGATCCTGATCAACTGGCGCTTTTCCCCCCGGTCTTCGATAAGCAAGGTGGTGCCATCACCAAAGGCAACGGTGCCAAGATCAGCGATGGCGCAGCGGCTTTGGTGATCGGACGGGAATCGTCCAGCCACACGCCCCTGGCCCGGATCGTAGGTTACGCCACCCATGCCCAATCGCCGGCCACCTTCGCCCTCGCACCAGTGGAGGCCATCCGCAAAGTACTTCAATTTTGCAACCTGGAAATTGATGACATCGACCTGTTTGAAATCAATGAAGCCTTTGCCGCCATGTCACTCATCGTCAATCAAACCCTGGGCCTGGATCCGGACCAAGTCAATGTTCATGGGGGATCCATCGCCCTGGGTCACCCGATCGGAGCTACAGGAGCCCGCATCCTGGTCACCCTGATCAACGCGTTGCAGACGAGAGGCCTGAAGAGGGGTTTGGCCAGCCTATGCATCGGAGGTGGGGAAGCGACGGCAATGGTGATTGAGTTGGTTTAATTTTTTGGGAGGTGGTCCCAAGTGAGTGAAATCCTCTGGCAACCCGATGACGAACGTATTCAACGTTCTCAAATGTTTCGTTTCCTTCAGACGGTGAACGAAACTTTTTCTCTCCATATAAACACGTATCCCGAACTGCATCGATGGTCGGTCGAGGAGTTGGAAACTTTCTGGGAGTATTACCGGACCTATTCCGGCATCCAGTTCTCACGGCCTCCCGATAAAATTCTTTCAACACGATCCATGCCCGGTGCCTGCTGGTTTGAAGGGGCGGAACTCAATTATGCGCAAAACCTGTTGACCGGTCCTGCGGACAAAACCGCCCTGTTCAGTAAAGTGGAAGGCCGGCCCCTGACGACCCTGACCTACTCTGTTCTCGAACAGCGGGTGAAGCGCTTCGGCACCGCCCTCCTGCAATTAGGCATTCGGCCGGGAGATCGGGTGGCGGGGTTTCTTCCGAACATCCCGGAAACGGTGATCGCCATGCTCGGCACTACGGCCATCGGCGCCGTGTGGACCTCCTGCTCTCCAGATTTCGGCCCGCAGGGTGTTCAGGACCGTTTCGGCCAAGTGGAACCTTCCGTGCTGGTATGCGCGGACGGTTATTTTTATAATGGTAAATCCTTTCCCGTCCTTGAAACCGTCAAAACCTTGGTGCGTGAGGCGAAGCATCTGAAACACGTCGTGGTGGTGCCGTTCATGGATCCCGCGATGCAGTGTTCCAAGGTTGAATTTTCCGAAACCTCGCTGTGGGACGATTTTTTAAAAGCAGACCCTTCGGGTTTCCGTTATCAACCGTTCGCCTTTAATCATCCGTTGTTCATCATGTATTCCTCGGGAACCACGGGCCTGCCCAAATGCATCGTTCATGGAACCGGCGGTACGCTCCTGCAACATCACAAGGAACACGCACTGCATACGGCCATCGGCCCGGAAGACGTGGTGTTCTATTACACCACCTGCGGCTGGATGATGTGGAATTGGTTGGTTTCGGCCTTGGCGCAAAAGGCCACCATCGTGCTTTACGAAGGATCGCCGGGTTTTCCCGATCTGTACACACTGTGGAACCTGATCGATGAAGCCGGAATCACGGTATTCGGCACCAGTCCCAAGTTTTTGTCCCAAAATATAAAGAATAAAATCGAGCCGTCCCAACGCTCCGGTTTCCCGACTCTGCGTGCCCTGTTGTCCACCGGAGCGCCTTTGGACGAAGAATGTTTTCGCTGGGTGTATCGCAGTGTAAAGGCGGACCTGCAATTATCTTCTATCAGCGGCGGCACGGACATCATTTCCTGTTTCATGCTGGGCAACCCGATGCTTCCGGTGCGTTGCGAGGAAATTCAATGCCTGGGACTGGGCATGGATGTGGTCGCTCTGGATTCCAAAGGACACCCTGTTCTCAACCAGAAAGGGGAACTGGCCTGCCGGTCTCCGGCGCCCTCGATGCCAGTTTCTTTCTGGGACGATCCCGACGGCTCCAAATATTCCGAAGCGTATTTCGACAAGATACCCGGCATCTGGTTGCATGGGGATTACATTGAAGTGCGTGACTCAGGCGGGGTCATCGTTTACGGCCGAAGCGACGCTACATTGAATCCGGGAGGAGTTCGAATCGGGACTGCGGAGATTTACCGCATCGTCGAACGCCTGGAAGAAGTCATGGACAGCCTGGTCATCGGCGTCGAAGAGGGCAATGACCTGCGAATACTTCTATTCCTGGTTTTAGAAAACGGTCGGGATCTGGATGCTGATCTCAAACTTAAAATTCAGCAAACCCTGCGCCGCGAAGCCACTCCGCGCCACGTTCCTCACGAGATGTATTCGGTGGGGGCGGTTCCGAAGACTCTGAACGGAAAGAAAATGGAGTTGGCGGTGCGGGAAATTTTTCAGGGAACTCAAACGGAAAACCGGTCTTCTATGAGCAACCCCGAATGCCTGGAGGATTACGAAGTTATATCGAGCAACCGATCAGTGAAAAATCACTCATGAGCGGACCAGGGATCCGTAAATTCGCGTTGAGAGGTGTTCCAACAACCAGGCCTTTATCTTTGCCGGGCCATGGCAGGCTGTTTTTCCAGTTCACGCCGGGACCGGTCCAAACCCAACCAGAAGGTATGAATGGCCTCGAGAGCCTGCTTGCCGGCACGAATAAATTTATCTCCATCAAAACCCGGCTTCAGAAAGGATTCTTTGAGTTCCTCCAACACATTGTCACCATGCCCCTTTTCACTATTGAAATGAAACAGGAAAAAATCCAGAGGTATGGGTGCTTCACCGGAATGCTGATTATTGCGGTTGTATTTTTCAATTCCGGTGATCAGTTCCTTCCAGAAATTGTAGGATTCGGCTTCCTCGCCCTTGCCCAACCCCCAGGCCGCCCAAGTTTCGATGGCGTAACTGGCACCCCGGCCGACTTCTCCATCCTTACTGCCATAAGTCTCTTCCAGTCCGTGAATAAATGCACGGGTGGCGGGCGCAGCGGATTCCCAGTTTCCCAGACCAATAGAGTCCAAACCTATGTTTTGCGCAGTTTCCCGAAGCCAATTGATATGCGCCCAGGAGGTTTTAAAGGGTTGGTCTTCGGTAGAACCGTTGGGGTGGGTTTTTACTCCCAACTCGTTGGCCAGGATGTAACGGGCATGGGTTTCGGCATCCAGATCCGCCGCGTTGAGGAGCCGCATCATCTGAGCCAGCAGAAACCATTTGGAGAAGACGGCAAATTGTTTAAAAAGATCGATCAACTGAGGTTTTGTGAATTCGCCCTTTTTAAACCATTTGCAGTAACTATTGTTGGTTATTACCGGATGCTCATGAATTTCGGTTTGAATGGCTTTCCAAAATTCGTCAAATTCCTTTTGCCTGATGGTATTCATAACAATTCTCAACTTTTGCGGTTCATAATTTCCCCCTCATTTTTTCATGGTCGGTTTCTCCTGGGTTTTAGGACCACTGCTGTATTTCGGTCGGGTTTTGAAGAACATACCCACACAAATAGTCTAACAGATCGGCTCTTTTCCGGGGTCAAAATCCGACCCGGACGAGTACATTATAACCCTTTGATTTTTTAAGTCTTATTCCAAGCCCAAGGAGGAACAGCCCGATGAAAATAAGATCCCCTCGCGGTCAATGGTCTTCCCGCCTAACGTTTATCCTAGCGGCCACCGGTTCGGCGGTCGGGCTGGGAAATATCTGGAAGTTTCCTTATATGGTGGGGCAGAACGGAGGCGGGGCTTTTGTGTTGGTGTATCTAATTTGCATTTTTCTGGTTGGGATTCCTATTATGATCGCGGAAGTGATGCTGGGTCGGCGTGCCCGGCAAAATCCCATCAACGGCATGGCCATTTTGGCGGAACAGGAACACCACAGCCCACGCTGGTCGTTGATCGGGTGGTCGGGAACCCTGGCCGGGTTTTTAATTTTTTCCTTTTACAGCGTTATTTCGGGTTGGGTGTTGTATTACATTTATCTTTCCTGGAATCCCGGTTTTTCCGGTCTGACCATGGAGGAGTCGCAATCCTTGTTTCGGAATATGGTGGCGGACCCGTACGGACTCATCGGTTGCCACACGCTATTTGCGATCATGACTTTTGGGGTGGTGGCGCGTGGCATCCAAGCTGGGCTGGAAAGGGCGGTTAAAATTCTCATGCCGGGTTTGTTGATTCTTTTGTTTCTCCTGCTGGGTTATTCCATGAGTTACGGATCCTTTGGAGAAGCACTCCGGTTTTTGTTTCAGCCGGATTGGGATCACCTCTCCGGACAAACCGCTCTGGCGGCCATGGGCCAGGCCTTTTTTACCTTAAGCCTGGCCTTGGGGGCCATGATGGTTTACGGGTCCTACCTCCCTTCCAATATTTCGATTCCACGCACCTGTATCATTGTGGCGCTTTCCGATACCGCCATCGCGTTGTTGTCGGGCTTAGTGATTTTTCCCATCGTGTTTGCCCAGGGTATGGCGCCGGCTTCGGGACCCGGTTTGATTTTTCAAACTCTGCCGGTGGCGTTCGGCGCCATGCCGGGAGGGCAATGGTTCGCCTTTATGTTTTTCATCCTATTGGTGTTTGCTGCCTGGACCTCTTCGATTTCCATAGTGGAACCGGGAGTGTCCTGGCTGGTGGAAAACCATGGGTGGACCCGCCCACGGGCCTCGGTCATGGTGGGTTTTGGGGGATGGCTGGTGGGATTGGGCACGGTGTTTTCATTCAATCTGTGGAAGGAGTTTACTGTCTTGGGTAAAACGCTTTTTGAATGCCTCGATTATTTGACCTCCAACCTGATGCTACCGCTGGGAGGAATGGCCATCGCCATTTTTGCCTGTTGGAAACTTTCGGTCAACTCCACGCGCAATGAATTAAACCTGCTGGGCCCATTCGAATTCAACCTGTGGCGTGGGGTTACCGGGATTCTTGCTCCCACGGCGGTTCTCCTAGTATGCTTAAATTCCCTTGGGGTGTTTTAGGAAGTCAAGATTCAAATTTTAGCTATGCAGTTTCGTGTTGCGCCTTCGGGTTTTTATTATTTTTGATATTGCGTTATTTTAGCTCCGGCGCTTCGCCGGTCCGGTATCCCATGGCGCCGATCAGCGCGACCAGCAGACCTAATCACTTACTCCACTGAGGTGGGGTGAACTTGGCCCTACCATTTCCCTGAAAATGAGTTTTTAGAGTCCATAGCAAACTGGGGATTCTGGATACATAAAAAAGGAGGGTTGTCTGCTTTCCTACAGAACCTCACATTCAAAACTTGATAAAACTTGAGATTAAATCCATCGACAGACTACCTGAGAGCCTCAGGATTTGACGATCTCAGAACGGCGAATAGAATATAATGTCTCGCCCGAAATGCTAGCCACACTGCTAGCCAGAAGCAAAAAGGACCTATAGCCGAAGCCATAAGTCCTTTTTTTACTGGTCGGGGCGAGAGGATTTGAACCTCCGACCCCCTGCTCCCAAAGCAGGTGCGCTAGCCAGGCTGCGCCACGCCCCGTTTTTTTTATTTTAATGTTTTGAATGGAGTTGGGAAATTTTCTTCCTCTGTTCCGGTGTCAGCAATTTCAGCAGACTGATCTTGGCGTCCACCATGCTGTGAATCTTTTTTGATTTGATTTGCGCGATCTGGTCGGCGATGGCCCGCATCTCCGATTCTTTCACTTCGCCGGAATGCACCATTTGGTCCAACTCCATGTGAGCGACTTCGTGTTGCGCCTTCAACATGATGTTTTCTTTGGCGAACTCGAATTTCAGGTTTTTGACCTGGCTGATCTGCGCATCGGTCAACCCCAAAGCACCGGCAAACTTCAACACATGACGAAACGGATCTTTACCGTGGCCGCCATGATGTCCGCCGCCATGCCCGCTGTACCTGCTATATCCATGCTTGCCGTGACTGCCCTCTTTTTTGCCTTTACATTTCTTTGAACCGTGGCCCTTGCTGTATCCGTGTTTGGAGCCGGAGCCTTCTTTTTTACCGTGCGGGCTTGCCTTCATGCCATGCTTCGAGCCGTGGCTGTAGCCTTTACTTTTGCTTCCCTCGGACTTGGGCGCTTCAGTCACCTGCGCTATTTCCGATGAAAAGGTTGCCTGGGCGAGTTGCTCATGCTGAGCCCGCGCCAGATCGGGAACCGTCAGTAGAGCTAACGGTAAAATGAAGACCAGGGATAATTGCTTGAGGGAATGAATCGTATGGGTATGCATGGAGTTCTCCTTTATGACTTTGACGATGCGGCTGTTGCCCGGCAGAAAATTCCCGATGGGAAACTCCTAACGGGAAACGCCGCGCGGCGGGATGGATCGTTCCATCCGCATCCGAT
>QIDN01000008.1 GCA_003229345.1 Nitrospirota bacterium
GCTCTTGATGTCAGCAAATACGGCTTGAACCTCGACGCCCTCTGTGATTTTTTTCCCGCGGCGAATCGCCAATTTCGGACGTTGTGGCGTTTTTACAGGGGCCTCTGGCATGATTGTGTTCACTCCAAGCTATTGTTAAAAAAGGAATAGTATTGATTTAGGATAACAAGTTTTTTGAATTTTTCCATTATTCTTTAGTCAAATCAGCTTAATTTTTTCGATCCAAAAGCCCTTTTGTTTGTTAAGTTTAAGCAGGCCGCAGGCAAATCCAGGGGCCTTTTGTTGGGGGAAGAACAGGCGTTGACCAAAAAACACCCCTATAATCAAGCTGGAAAGCGTATTAATTAGTATCGCAGAGGCATATGGATTCGTCCACCAGAACCTTTCTATGATGCCTCTAAATAGGGGTATAAAAGGATATCGGAAGAAATAGAATGCCGCTTCAAGTACTTTTTCGGATTTAGGAGTTTATGTCCATCATTTTCATATTACTGGGTCTTCTAGCCCTTCTGTGGTTTTTCGGCGCGGGTTTTCTGACCCAGAAAAAAATATCCCTATTTATTCTGTTGTGCATCGACATTCATATTCGGTTTCAGACAACCAGGTAATTTGGATGGAGTTCGGAAAAGTTACGCTGTCTTTTTCAAATAGGGCGGCTTCAATCTGCAAACAGGTGAGATGGATGACATCAGAAAAATCCGCCCCTGTGATTTTGCACTCACTTAAATCGGCGTTTAAAAGATCCGCCTGCTTCAATTTGGCTCGCGACAGGTTCGCTCCGGTAAGATCGGCCCCATACAGTTTGGCGCCGGTGAGGTCGGCCTCTTCCAGATTTGAGTAACGTAAATCGGCTCCGGTTAAATCGGCGCCCGACAAATCAGCTTGACGCAGGTCCCCGGCTTTGATGTCAACCTCGATCAAGCGCGCACCCACGAACGTGGCCTCGCTCATGTAGACACCTGTCATATTGGAATGACTGAGGTCGGCTCGAGTGAAGTCAGCTCCTCGCAAATCTGTTCCCTCCAAATCGACCGATGTAAAATCAGCTTCCTGAAACAGAGCATTGCTGAGGTTGGCTCCCTCCAGATTGGCTTCCCGAAAACAGGATTTGGCGGCCTGGGCCTCTCGCAGGCGGGCACGATAAAATACGGCGCGGGAACAATCGGCTTCGTTCAGAACGGCTTCGGTGAGATCGGCTTCACTGAAATCAAACTCAACCAGATTCTGCCCATTGAAATCTTTCCCAATGAGATCTTTACCACTCAAATCTTTCGTCGATGAATCCATACGTCAGGCCCGTATCCTTGGAAAAGCGACTGTATCGCGCCCGATTATTTTCCCTGATTCGGAGATTTAAAATCGATCAGTCCCTGCTGGCCTTTGGGTTTCAGTCCCCGGCGGCTGGAAGTTTTCAAAATCTTATTCAAATCCCTCTTGACGGGTTTGGGTTTTGGCGGCTGGATCTGCTTTCCGGGAACTCGTGTTTGGGGAGAACCCGGATTGGGACTTCCGGAACCCGTTCTCAAAGGTCCGGAAAAGGTTCTCATCAATCGCATCATCCCCACAGCCCGGGGAGAAGACGTCAACTCAATCGATGGGTTCTGGCAATTTGGGCAGATCTGCTGTTTACGTACCCGCCGCCAAATGGAATAGATGACTCCTGGAAGAATATAAAGAAGCCACATGAAAATCTCAATCACCAACAATCCGCGTTTGGCGTCAATAGGATCACGCTGGCAACCGCATTCCATACAAACATATTTTTTAGTGAAGTCGATACCAGCCACTTTGAGTGCTTTCTTCACTTTGGGCATTTTCTTCATAGCGCTCCTTAAATAAACCTTATCTATTTTAGCTTAAGGGAACCCTAATAGAAAACCATTCATTTATGACCCGAAATCAGAAACATCCTTCTAAAAAGGCCGAATTTAAGGAAAATCTTCCACCCGGATCGGGTAGAATAGTTGAAAATCACCGGGATATTGATCCTTCAATTCCCGGTTCGGCAACACACTCTATGGGTGGCCCATGAACATTCTTATGGTGACCAACACGTTTACTCCGCATGTCGGGGGTGTCGCCAAATCCGTTGCGGCCTTCACCAAAAGCTACCGGCGATTGGGCCACCGCGTACTGGTGATCGCTCCGGAGTTTGAAAACATGCCAGAAAACGAAACGGACGTCATCCGCGTTCCCGCCATCCAGAATTTTAACGGGAGCGATTTTTCCGTGCGCCTGCCTATACCGGGATTTGTCTTCGCTTCGCTGGACGAGTTTCGCCCTGATATTGTCCATTCCCATCATCCGTTTTTGCTAGGCGATACCGCCCTGCTGATTGCGGCGTCATTTGATGTCCCCCTGGTGTTCACTCATCACACCATGCATGAACAGTACACCCATTATGTGCCGCTGGATTCCCCCCAGCTCAAACGGTTCGTGGTCCAGTTGGCGACCGGATATGCCAACCTCAGCGATCGGGTGATCGCCCCCAGTCAAAGTATCGCCGAAATTCTCCAGGGACGCGGAGTGGGAACGTCCATCGAAGTAATCCCCACGGGAGTGGATGCTCAACGAATGGCCCAAGGAAACGGCTCCGCCATACGAGAGCGCATGAAAATCCCGCTGGGTGTGCAGGTGATCGGGCACACGGGAAGGCTGGCACCGGAAAAGAATTTACAATTCCTGGCTGAAGCGGTGACCGAGTTCATTGATTGCCATCCGAAAACCCATTTCCTTGTAGTCGGGGAAGGACCTTCCAGAAACGAAATTGAATCCGTTTTTAAAAAATCCGCCATGGATTCCAATCTTCATTTTACCGGAAGCTTAAAAGGACAAGATCTGGTGGACAGTTACCACGCCATGGACATTTTCGCATTTGCTTCGAAAAGCGAAACTCAGGGCATGGTTCTGGTCGAGGCGATGGCCGCCGGGGTTCCTGTCGTCGCTCTTGATGCACCGGGAGCAAGGGATGTCATCACTCATCAAAAAAACGGCTGGTTGATTGATAGCGACGACCCCGCCGCATTTGTCTCCGCTCTCAAGCAGGCATCGTTTCTTTCCAAAGAAGAGCAAGAGAAACTCCAACAGGCTCTGCAGCAGACCGCGGAAGAATTTTCGATGAACCATTCCGTCGAACGGTCTCTCGCTCTTTACACCACCCTCAGTTCCGGGCAACCCTGCTCTAAAGAGACGGAAGACAGCCTGTGGGATTCGGCTATGAGAGTGATCGAAGAGGAATGGAAAATCTGGGAGAACATCGCCAGCTCTGCGGAAGCGGCATTCACCGATGACACCCGTGACGTTTAAATGATCGGATATGCGGAGCGCCTATTTTCGAATATTCGCCGCTGGCTGAGCCGCAGTGAGTGGGGCATCCGTTTAGCGGGTCTTTCCAAATCGCGAGGCACTGAGTCGGATCCGGGATTGGTCATTATACAAATTGACGGTCTGTCCCAAACGCAATTGGAAACCGCCTTGCAAAAGGGCAAAATGCCCTTTCTGAATCGCTTGATCCAACAAGAAGGGTACCGGCTCCATACCCATTTCCCCGGAGTGCCCACCAGTACCCCTGCCATTCAGGGCGAACTGTTTTACGGAGTCAAACGGGTCGTCCCCGCTTTCAGTTTCCTGGACCGTCAAAACAAAAAAATCATGCGCATGTTTGAATCCGACGCTTGCGCCCATGTTGAGAAAATCCTCGCGCAAAACGATCCCGGACTTTTGAAGGACGGCAGTTCCTACTCGAATATTTTTACCGGTGGCGCGGCAGAATCTCATTTCTGCCCCGGCACGATTGGCTGGAGCGGCCTCCTGAAACTCAGTAATCCGTTATTCCTTTTGCATTTGATCGTGTTCCACGGGTGGAGCCTGATACGCATGGCAGGGCTACTGGTGCTGGAAGTAATACTGGCAGTTGTCGACAGTATCCGGGGCGTGATCGAAAAACAGGACTTGTGGAAAGAGGTCAGGTTTATTCCGGCGCGGGTGGCGATCTGTATTCTTCTGCGCGAACTCATTGTCATCGGAATCAAAATGGATGTGACCCGCGGCCTGCCCATCATCCACGCCAACTTCGTGGGATATGACGAACAGGCCCACCGGCGCGGCCCCACTTCCCAATTCGCGCATTGGACGCTGAAGGGCATCGACGACGCGATCAAGCGCATCACGCAGGCCGCGCAACGATCGCCGCGACGGGAATACGATGTCTGGATTTATTCCGACCACGGCCAGGAAGACTGTGTCCCCTACCCCAAGGAAAATGGAAGAACTCTGGAAGATGCCGTGTTGAGTGTCTTTCGGCAATTCGGCGAGTTTACCGGTTCTCTGCAAAATTCAGCGAAAGGGATTCAACTGCACCGTTCCAAATGGTTGGGCGGTTCGTTTCTGGAACGGCTCTCTGGAAACCTGGTGGAATTCAAAGACCCGGTCGAACCTTCGGAAATATCCGTCACGGCCATGGGACCCCTGGGACATATCTACAGCCCGCAGGAAGTCACGCTGGCCAACCGGGATGCTCTGGCGCGCAAACTGGCGCAGGAAGCCAACATTCCCATGGTGATGGTGCCCACGGATAGCGATCAGATCAAAATCTGGACGCCGGGCGGCGAATATCACATTCCCGGCGACGAGGAAACGTTGCTCGGTTCCCATCATCCATTTTTAAAGGAAGCCGCTGAAGAGTGGGTGCAGATGTGCCATCATCCCGACTCCGGCGATTTTGTGATTTCCGGTTGGCGGCTGGATGGCACTCCCATGACGTTCCCGATCGAAAACGGAACGCACGGCGGAATGGGATCTGAAGAGACACGCGGATTCGCCCTGCTTCCGATCGCAGCGCCGGTTCCAAATAGTGAGAAGAGTTTCATCCGACCGATCGATTTGCGGGAAGGCGCTCTGGCTGCGCTAAAAAAGAAACCATTGAGGCGGATTCAACGCCCGCTGAAACCCACTCCCACAGGTTTCCCCCTGAGGGTGATGACTTACAACGTGCACAGTTGCGTGGGAATGGATGGGAAAATTTCAACGCGGCGTATCGCTAAAATCATTGCGCAATATGATCCCGATATCGTGGCCCTGCAGGAATTGGATGCAGGAAGAAGCCGGACACAGGAAGTGGATCAGGCGCATGAAATCGCCCGCGAGTTGGAGATGGAATTTCATTTTCATCCGACCCTGCAAATTGAAGAAGAGTTATACGGGGACGCTTTGTTGAGCCGTTATCCGATGCGGCTGGTCCGGTCGGGTGAACTTACCGGCCCTCCTCAACGTCCCCGCCTGGAAACGCGGGGGGCCTTGTGGGTGGAAATCGACGTGGACGGCCACAAAGTTCAAATCCTCAACACCCATCTGGGAGTGCGCCCCGTCGAACAACGTTATCAGATCGAGACACTGATGGGTTCGCAATGGTTGTCGCATCCCGAGTGCCGGGGCCCGGTCATTCTGTGCGGAGATTTCAACGCCAATCCCAGTCACAAAACCTGCCGCCGCATCACGCAGACGTTAAACGACGCGCAGGACAAACTCGACAACCATGTTCCGCAACGGACCTGGTTCGGAAGATTCCCGGTGGGCCGTATCGACCATATATTTGTCGCAAAAGAAATCCAGGTGCAATCCTGCCTCGTCCCCCGCACCGCCCTCACCCGCATCGGCTCGGATCATCTGCCGCTTATTGTAGATGTGGTTATTCCCTCGGACACCTCCTCAATTTCTCCCTGAGGTATTCGTTCAATCGTTGAATACTCGCCATTGCCGTTTTTCATGGATATCGGTTTCATAGTTTTTGAAGCGGCAAACCAATAGGCCATGCCCACAAACAGGGCGCCGCCGACGATATTCCCCAATGTGACCCAGGTCAGGTTGTGCCCGAGTCCGGCCAGGGAAATCTCCGCCCCGTGGGGAAGCAATAGGCCCATACTCAGCAAAGTCATATTGGCCACGCAATGCTCGAACCCGCTGCCGATAAACGCGAACAGACACCAGAAAATCATGATCAGCCTGGCGGTTTCACTTTTAATTTTCACGGCCAGCCACACGGCCAGGCACACCAGCCAGTTGCACAAAATTCCCCGGACGAACAACTCCCAGGCACCGGCAGTCATTTTCGATGAGGTGACCTTTAATAATAGAAGTTGGGAGGATTCCGCCAGACTGCCTCCCTGAATCATCAGCCATGCCAGTAACACGGAGCCCAGGAAATTCCCCAGATAACACAGGAACCATGATTTCAACAGCAGGCCCGTGGATATTTTCCTTTGCAGTTTTCCAATGACCAGAATCATATTACTGCCGGTAAATAATTCCGAACCGGCGAAGATCACCAGGCTCAACGCAATGCCAAAGCTGGCGCCCATCACCAGTTTCAAAAAGGGTCCTCCCCCCGCATGGATGGGTCCGCCGATGGAAAAAATAAGAATGATTCCAAACCCGACATAAATACCGGCCAAGGCGGACAACACCAGATATCCCCAAGGTGAGGATTGCATGTAACGCATTTTATTTTCAGCTGTCTCGGTAATTTTGTTTATTTCTTCTGCAAACATAAGTCCTCTTGGTTGTCTCCGGTAAAATTTAGGCTCAAATACAAGCCAGAAAAGGTTTGGGCAATAAAGTTTTTTGATCGCCCGCGATTGGCTTACTTGCTTTTAAACTTTTGCTTGCAACCCGTTTTTTCTTGATGGGATGCATTTTCGTTCTGGTATGGTACGGAATAATATTTTCAAGAACCTGCGGGAGCCGGTCACACGGCACATTTTCGAGAATTTTAACCGCCTGCTTGGGATGCGGCCCGGCCCGGCCGCCGACAAAAATATCCACCGCATCGACAATATCCCCATTCACCTTGGCTTTTTTCCCCAGGAAGCCGATATCCGCCACCAAATGATTGCCGCAACCCGCGGGACAACCCGACCAGTGCATTGAAATCGGCCCCACCTTTTCAAGATCAAGCCTTTCTTCCACCTGACGGGCAACATCCACCGCCTGACTCTTGGTTTCAATGGCCGCGAGATGGCAGTAATCCTTGCCGACACAACTGACCAGGTTTTTTTGGACCGCCGAGGGCGCGTAAAGCAGATTTTTCAATGCCGGTTCTTCTAAAAAGTCTCCCAGACCCTTGTCCGTCACATTGGGAATAATCAACGCCTGGTGGGGGGAAATCCGGATTTCTCCATTACCATATTGGTGGGCGAGCTCTGCCACCTGAAACAGTTCTTCGGCCTGAATCCTTCCGACAATTACTTTCAATCCGACAAAATTCATCTTGGATTTTTTTTGTCTGAAGACCCCTATATGGTCTTTAATTTCATTGAGCCGTTTGTCCTGGCCGGCGCACTCGAGCGGACGTTTCAGACGCAGGACCAATTCCTCGCGAAACCGTTCCTCTCCCCATTCATCCAGCAGAAAGGCCAGGCGATTTTGAGTGCGGGATTCGCGGCAACCGTGATCTCTGTACAACAGAATGATTTCCGCGCACACTTCAACCACTTCTTCGGGATGAATAAATATATTCAATGGGGTCGCTATCCGGTACCCCCCGGAGCCGAGTTTGCCGCCAGCTAGAATGTTAAATCCGATGTGCTCCCTTCCCGCAATAGTTTTGATTGCCGGAACCAACGCCAGGTCCTGAGTTTCCGTATGAAGGCAGTTGTCGGGACATCCGGTGATGGCGACATTGAATTTTCTCGGAAGATTCACAAACTCCGGATTGTTCAGGATATGCTGATTCAAAGCTCGTACCCAGGGGGAAGCATCGATGATCTCCTTCGGATGCAGTCCCGCGACCGGGCATCCCATGATATTCCGCACATTATCAATTCCGGTTTGCAAAGAAGTCAGGCCCACCGATTCCAAAGCTTCAAAGACGGCGGCAATATCTTCAATACGCAAATGCCGGACTTGAAACTGCTGGCGGGTGGTGATATCGATCACTCCATTCCCAAATTCAGTCGCTATCAACGATAAAATCCGCAATTGATCCGCGGTCGCGAACCCGTTTGGTATACGAACCCGGAGCATGAAAAATCCGGGAGTGGGTTTTCTCAAAAACAATCCGTACCATTTGAGCCTTTGAACATCGTCCTCGGAAATTGATTCCCATCCCTCACGGGCAAAACGGGCGAGATCGTTTTTAACATCCAAAACATTCTTTTCAGCTTTTAGTATTTCAACTTTATTCATTAGAATCCCAAATCAAAATTTCATCCGTTCAGCGGGCTGAGTATTCCAAACTCATCCCATAAGCCTCTTACTAATACAATTCCCGTGCCATTTTGAAAATTTAACCTGCAAACGGCGGAAACCGGTTTAATAATGGTGGTTTACAAGGGGGTAGAGACTTGGTTGGAACGTCTGAAAAACCTGAGGAAAATGCTTAATAATCAAGTAAGGCTTGAAATTATGCCATAAAATTAGGCATAACGTCTCAGGGTATCGATCTGAAATATGCCTATTTAAATGGCTTTATTGGGCTGATCTGCGAAGATAATAAGGGATTACCGGAATGTCATAACGGGGTGGGCTGAAAGACAACCTGACTGCAACGAACTGAGCTTGCCCAAACTCTTTTGAGGGGATATCAGCCAGGAAAAATCTCCCTGATCTTTTCATCCAATTGATTGGCATTAAAAGGTTTGACAATATACTGATTCACACCCGCCTGAACCGCCTGCATAATTTTTTCCTTGTCGGCTTCAGAAGTTATCATCAAAAAAGGAAGCTCCTTCAGGGACCCATCGGCCCGAATAGCTTTCAAGAAATCAATTCCGGCCATCTTAGGCATATTCCAGTCAGAGATCACCAAATCCACCTCGCCCTCATTGATCTTCTTCAATGCCTCTTCCCCATCTTCAGCGTCCAACAAATTCGCAAGCTCAAAACCCAGTTGCTTCAAATTATTTTTGATAATTTGGCGCATCACAGAAGAATCGTCTACCACCATCACTTTTCTGGTTTCGTAACTCATAATTTCCTTTCCTTTTCCACAGGGACCTGCAGCCGTTAATCAAACTAAAGCCAGGGAACTCAAAAAATAAAACAGCGCTTACTTCTCGATACAGTTCATTCAAAATTTCAATCCGTCTCGGTCTCTACGCGGGCACGGAAAATCCCCAGGGAGACCCGCTGATATCGGAATAGAGAATCCAATGAATCCC
>QIDN01000039.1 GCA_003229345.1 Nitrospirota bacterium
CACGCGCTCCAGTCTCCGCGGAGCGAGGACCATGGAGAGTTTGGGGTATTTCAGGCACAGTTTTAAATAAGCCTCTACGCAAACCTGTTCTTCTCCCTCATGAGTACTGCCCGCCACCAATACCTGACCGTCATGCGGAAATCTAAACCGCTCGCGGAGGCGAACCCGCTCGGAGTCTGGAACGATTTGCAAGGCATCGAATTTGGTATCTCCGACGATGCGCACGCGTTGGGCGGGTGCCCCCAAATCTTGAATGGTGGTGCGTCCGCGTTCGCTTTGCATACAGAACACCGCAAACGATTGGAGCAGAGGTTTGACCATGGTCGCGATCTGTTTGTAGCGGGCCTGCGATTTTTCCGAAATTCTTCCGTTAAACACCATGGGCGGAATGCGCCGGTCTTTCAAACTCATCAGCATGCTGGGCCAGAATCCGGTATCGGTGAGAACGTATAAATCCGGTTTGATCCGGTCCAGCGCGCGATTGATGAACGGCCAGCAGTCCAGGGGATGAAAAAAGATATGGTCCACGAACGGGAGCAGCCGGTGGGCGGCATCGTAGCCGGCATCGGTGGTGACCGAGACTGCGATGAGAATGTTGGGCCGCTTTTCACGAATAATTTTAAGTACCGGTGCGGCGCCGTTGACCTCTCCCAGCGACAGGGCATGCACCCAGACCAGCTTCTGCCCGGGTTTTTTCTCCGCCACGGGCACCCAACCAAAATGATCTTTGAGGCCACGCCGTTTCTTGCCGGTGAACTGGGAATACACTGTGAAGGCCGGCATAATCACAAAGGAAGCGATTTTGGAGACAAGTCTCAGGAGCTTGATTTTTTTGCCGGCCTGGCCAGCCGCGCTTCTTTTAGGAGCCCCGGTTCCCTGGGTGTTCGCCGGTTGCTTTGCGGGTGCGTTCATGTTCAAGTTGGGTTTCCTTTTTCAAGTAGAGATTGAATCAAGTCCAGGTTGCGCTCAACGGCTCCCCTTTGCCGCTGGACTGCTTCGGCGGCCAGAGTGCCGCGTTTGAGAATTTCTTCCGGGTCGCTCAATAATTGTTCCAATACAGGAGTCAAGTCCTCCGGATGCTCGATTTGAATGCCGCCTCCAGACTCGGCCAGCAATCGGGCTTCTTCCTCGAAATTACCCATATGCTTGCCATAGATCACCGGTAGTCCCAAAAGCGCAGGTTCAAGAATATTGTGTCCCCCGTATCTGGGGTCGAACCCTCCACCCACAAAGGCGACATGTCCTTGTCGGTAATAATCGTTTAATACTCCCAAAGCATCCACCAGTAAAACAGTCGTCGTCCAGCTTTCTGTGGAATCCTTCCTGTCTGAATGGAGCGTGACAGATAATCCTGCATCTCTTAAAATGCTCTCCACCTCTCGGCATCGCGGGACATGACGAGGCGCAATTATGAACTTATAGTCTAAAGGGTTTTGGCTCAATTGAGAAATAGCTTTTGCTATGGCCAGTTCTTCGCCTGGCCGAGTGGAACCAAAAATGACTGTAATTTTGCCGACTTGCATCGATTTTGGAGGATGGTTTCCGTCCGTGGTGAGGCTGTCGAATTTCATGTTGCCCGTTACCTGGACCCGGACTGGGTCGATGTCCAATTGCAGGAGCCGATCCGCTTCCGCCTGGGTGCGCATGGAAAATGTTGTAATAGGCTTGGTTAGCCACAGAAACCAGGGTTTTAGTTTTTGATACCGGGCAAAGGATTTAGCGGACAGGCGACCGTTGGTCAGTAGAACGGGAATCTTTCTCTGCAGGCAGGAGTGAAGCAGGTTGGGCCAGTATTCCGCTTCGATCAAAATCAGGACCGCGGGGTCCAGCCGTTTCAGCAGGGGAGAGATAAAAAAGGGCAGATCCAGTGGAAGCCGGAACACCAGGCACTCCAATGCCTCTTTTGCCAGATCATATCCCGTTGTTGAATAGGTGGATAAAACAACCGTGTGGTCGGGATAGCGCTGTTGCAAGGCCCGAATCAGCAATTCCGCCACTCGCACCTCGCCCACTGATGATGCGTGGACCCAGAGGCATCTGGTTTGCTGGGGCACAGATCTCCAGTGCCGCGTCCGCTGAATGATCTCGGAACGGAACGCCGGGTCCAGCCCCAGGCGGATGATCCAATAGGGAGAAGCCAGTAGGATGGCGGCGGCTATGATAATATTGTATGCGAACTTCATTGATAATGATTATAAACCAGACACGGATCATCTGCATGAAGAGAAAGGAGAACGGGAAAATTTCATGAGCCTCGAATCCTTTTTTCATGAGGTCATTTCTCCCCAGCGCCCTCTGCGTCTGGTGCCGGTGTACGGGTTGTTGCGTCTGGTTGCGGTGTTCTACGGGTTGGGCCAGCGGGTGCGTGCCGGGTTCTATCGTCAGGGAATTTTCAAGACGCGTCGCCTGAACTGCCGGGTGATCAGTATCGGCAACTTGACGCTTGGGGGAACGGGTAAAACCCCAATGGTGATGATGCTGGCGGATACCCTGCGCCGTAAAGGCTTCAAACCGGCCATCCTGAGTCGCGGCTATGGCGGCCAATCCGGAGAATTCGTCAATGTGGTGAACGACGGTCAGCAAACCCTGCTCTCTCCCGAGATGGTGGGGGACGAACCGGTGATGATGGCTCAGCGATTGAAAGACATTCCCGTGCTGACTGGCCGCATCCGTTATGAAACGGGGAAATATGCCATCGAACAGTTTGGGGTCGATGTCCTGATTCTGGACGACGGGTATCAGCATTTACCCCTGCATCGCGATCTCAATATTCTTTTGTGTGATGCGACCCGTCCTTTCGGGAATGGCGTCGTGTTCCCGGCGGGTGAGTTGCGGGAACCTTTATCCGCGATGGACCGGGCGGATGTGATCTGCCTGACCCGGTGTCGCGAGGACAGTCAAACGGATCGAATCGACGGGTGTAACCGCAAGCAGGTGCCGGTGGTACAAACCGGATTGCGGGTACAGTCAGTTATCGAATTGAGTTCTGGAAAGGAAACCGGGATTGAAATAGTCCAGCACCAACCGGCCGCGGCGTTTTGCGGCATCGCCCATCACCTCGATTTTTTTCGTACGCTGGAACAGGTGCCGGTGCAAATCGTGAATCAGAACCACTTTCCAGACCATCATGATTATTCAACCGACGATTTAAAAACTATAGAAAACCGGGCGAAGCAGGCAGGGGCAAAATTAATCGTCACCACCGAAAAAGATGCGGTTAAACTGAAAGGACATGCGTTTGGCCTGCCCGTGTACGCGGTGCGGATTGCTTTGGAAATCTTGGAGGGGCAGGAAGAGTGGGACCGGCTCCTGCTCCTGCCCGGAGGGGGATCGGGTTAACCGTTCCCTTGCCTCGTCAATCATTGAGCACAATCCAAGGTTATAATTTACCTGCGGCGGCTCGCCACCTGCAAGAAATTGATGGGTTGAAATGATGCACGAAACTAAGCCTGATTTTTTGGAATCGCTTTCTCCAGCCAAGGCGGCCATTGTAACAGTGCTGGTGCCGTCACTTTATTTGCTGGCGTTGGTGGTGGCCTGGTTTGCGCCCAAACATTTCGGTTTCGGCATTCGTCCGCTCGTATATGCAGGGTTGACGGTCGGGTTGTCCGGCGTAGTGTTGTGGATGGTGGCGATGGTCCATCTCGGAAAATCTTTGGCGGTTCTGCCGGGGGGAGAACGGCTGGTGACGCAGGGTGTGTACCGTTACCTTCGGCATCCGGTGTACCTGGGAATTGATATGACCCTGTTCGGCCTGTTCTTGGCGGTGGGCTCGACGGTGGGCATGATTTATTTTTTTGTAGTGGTTCTGCCTTTGAATATTATTCGTTCGCGCCTCGAAGAAAAAGCCCTTCTGCGAAAATTCGGCGACCCCTATAAAACCTATCGCCAACAAACGTGGTTCTAAGATTCATGCGACGAAATCAATTTGAAATAGTATGCCGGTGGGGAGTGGTTTTAATTTTATTAGCGATTTTTTCCGGAGCTTCTCCATCCCATGCGGAGCCGGAGGATGCCTCCGTGTATTGGGAAAAGCCGGCCCGGGGAGTGGGCGGCAAGAGGGTTGCGGACCCGGCTCTGGTACAGCGGCTGTTCGGCATGCCGCCGGACGTGATGGAAGAGGTGGGGACGCCTATCCGCCCTCCGCGGTCGCCAAAGGGCTGGCTGGGCATTACCATGCAGGAAGGGCCACCCCTGTTTTTAAAAGATGCCGAGGATCTTTCCCCCACGATACAAGTACTTGAGGTCTTTCCCGATTCTTCCGCCCATCGTTCCGGGTTGCAGCCTGGCGACACGATTCTGGCGACCGACGGCCAACAGTTGTCCATCGGCAAAGAAAATTCCTTGATGATGAATTTCAGCCGCAGGGTGCAGGATGCGGGTGCCAGCAACATCCTGCACTTGAAAATCAAACGCGGGTCCCAGGAGATGGAACTGCCGGTAGAGCTTTATCCCAAACCGATCGTGCCGGAGTCCCTCAGGCCACCTCTATCGCAGGACTCTGCCATGCCGGCGGAGGATTCTCTTCTACATCGTATTCTGCGTCGCCACGAGCGGCTGGAAGACTACTCCGCCGTTGTTGAGGAAATACGCGAGCGCACCCGTCAAGCGGTCACCACCGCTGTTAAAGGAGAAACCTATAGCCCGTTTCGCCTGCAGGAAGTAAATGCCATTCTCCATCAGCCTCTGGAGTTGCCGTTGATTTCTCAGAATCTAACTTCCGCCCTGCGCCGGAATTTTATTAGAGCCCGGTTGAATACCGGGGGTATCATCCACTCCGCTCTGCAAGCGTTGGATTTCGAGGTGGCGAAGCCAATGCCTGTTAAAAGATCTCCCGAACTGGCCATTGTGCTGGATCGAATTCTGGAAGCCCTGGCCAACGCGGGTTCCATAAGCGACGAAGCGTTGCAATCACTCACGTTGGAAGATAGGGCTCTTCTGATTCGAGGTATCCGTCATTTGATGGTTGAAGGTCTACAACCTCGTGACTTGACTGCGGACGAAACCCGGGAAAACCAGCCTTCAATGACTGAATTTCTCAACACGGCCTTGAAGGTCGACACACAGCTCTTACTCACCGCCGGATTAAAGGTAGCGCAGGAAATCAATATTGAGACTCTTGTCGAGTGGAAACAGAACCTGGACCAGTTTTCCCTTGTTCATGAAGGTTGGGTCACAGAAAAAATGGGAGACGTTACCTATGTGTATACCCGGCATGGTTTGATGATCGTGGGTGGAGCGGGCGACAATGATTACGATCAGGAAGCTCTGCTGATCGTCGATCTCGGTGGTAACGACCGTTATCGGAATAGTGCTGGGGCCAGCCGGAACGGGCACCCCTTCAGCATGGTGATCGATTTTTCCGGCAACGATGTCTATATGACTGGTGAAGATTATGCGCAAGGCGCGGGTATTTTGGGGGGTGGTTTTTTGATCGACCTGGGAGGAGACGATCAATATCTTTCGAAAAGTTTCGGGCAGGGCGCCGGAGTGCTGGGCGTGGGGATGTTGATCGATATGGGGGGGGATGATGTCTACCGATGTCATTCTTTTTGCCAGGGCGCGGGGTTTCTAGGCATCGGATTGATCGCAGAATCCGGCGGCAACGATCAGTATTCGGCGGCGATCTATTCCCAGGGATTCGGATTTATCCGCGGCATGGGTTTGATTCTCGAAGGCGAAGGCAACGACCGGTTTTTTGCAGGCGGGGTGTATCGGGATTCTCGTGAACCCGGCAAAGCTTACCTCTCCATGTCACAGGGATTCGGGTTTGGCCTCCGTCCCTGGGGAACTCTGGCGGGAGCTTCTGGGGGTATCGGGATTCTCGACGATGCCAAAGGCAACGACACTTACCTCGGCGATTATTTTTCTCAGGGCGCAGGTTATTGGTACAGCCTTGGAATTTTGAACGACACCGGTGGGCATGATTTCTATGCGGCGGGACGCTACTCGCAAGGTGCGGGGATTCATCTCGCCGCCGGCATTTTAAACGATGCCGCCGGAGATGATCACTACCTCTCCCGCTATGGAGTGTCGCAGGGGTGCGGGCACGATCTGGCGATTGGTTTTCTTTTGGACAATGGTGGCGACGACCGATATGTTGCGGGCACCTTGGCCCAGGGTGCAGGCAATGCCAATGGTTTCGGTGTGCTCAACGACAACGGCGGCAGCGACGAATATTATCTGCATCATGAGGGTCAGGGCCACGGCAACACCGAGGAGTTTCGAGAACTGGACAGCTTCGGAATCCTGTTCGATACTGGCGGCGGCGATGACCACTACTCCCTGGGAGGACACAACAACAAAGTGAACCTCCACACCCAATGGGGCATCCAGGCCGACCTGCCTTAAACCCCTCCAACTCGATTCAATCTTATGGCCGATTCATTGACTCGTATTTTATTTCGAAAGCTCGTGACCATGAGCGGGGATGATTATGAAGAGGGCGAAATCATCATCGATAAAGGCCGTATTGTGGAAGCGCGCTCGGGGATCAGTGAATCGTTCGCAGGAATCACACATGATTGGTCGGACTGCCTGATCCTTCCCGGTTTCGTCAACGCCCACTGCCACTTGTCTCTTTCCGGATTGCACGGCAAGGTTACCCGGCAGGAGAGGTTCGTCGATTGGATTGAATCGGTGGTGGCTGAAAACGCGGCTCTCTCCTGGCACGACCGGGTGGATGCCCTGCATCGGGAAGCGCAGACGCTGATCGAATCTGGGGTTACGGCTCTGGGTGATTATTTTTCACATCCAGAATTGCTGGTGGAATATCAAGCGTTGCCGTTTCGCCAGGTGCTGTTTCTGGAAACGCTCGGTTTTCAGTCAGGCTTGGCGGGCGAAAAAATCCGGTCGATGGAAGCCCTTCTGCAAGAACATCCGGCAGGAGCTGGTTCTCTCCTTCAACTGGCAGTGGCACCGCATGCACCTTATTCGGTCTCGCCTGCTCTCTTTAAGGAATTGAAAAAGCTGGCGGATAAGCTGGATTGCCGTTATTCCTGCCATGTCGCGGAAGTGGCGGAGGAGACCCGGTTTTTGAACCAGGGAGATGGCGATTTTCTTGAGCTTCTCAAGAAGCGGGAAGCCTACGATTCCTCCTGGATAGCTCCCGGCGTGGGTCCTGTCCGGTATCTGGAACAGTTGGGCGTGTTGCAGGATATGGTGGCTATCCATTTGAATTACTTGGAGAACTCTGATTTAGGTCGGCTAGCTGATAATAATGCCAGTGCGGTATTTTGTCCCGGTAGTACCCGCTGGTTTGGCCGCAAGACCGGGATGCCGGTAAAGGGTCTGTTGGACCGGGGGATTGCAGTGGGGCTTGGCACCGACTCGTTGGCAAGCAACGATTCATTGAATTTTCTCGACGAAATTCGATTATCGGAAGAAATGGTGCCCGAATTGCATCGCTCGGGAATTTTATGGCTGGCTACAGTCGGCGGAAGCCAGGCTTTAGCTATTGAAAAACTGGGGCTTGATCCCGGACAGCCGGCGGATCTGATTGGCTTCCGATTTGGCAATTCAGAGGAAGATTGGTGGGACCTGCCATTTGGTCTGGACCGACAGCAAGTTGATTTTTCGATGGTCTCAGGAGAGGTGATATTTCAAAAGCTCGATATTGAAGGGAAAAATCAATAACCTCTTTCATTAAGATGATTTAGGCTGTTTTGAACAAAAAATGAGAATAATGAGGAAATAACGGATAAACCCTTAAAAAAACTTGTCCTTCCGTTGGTTTTCATGATAACTTGTAGCCTGCCAATTGTAACGGAAAGTTGGGGGCTTCTTGCCGAAAGATTTATTTCTCTTTTTTGATTGCACAAACCATAAACAAAACGTAAGATAACCGTTTTCATTTTAGTCGCGAACGGATATAACCCAGTGGATTGGAGTGCAGATTTGTAATCAGCCGGTCGGGGATTGTTGTCCCTATGCCAGCTTTTTTTATTTTATATGGTGTTGGTGTTAGGGCAACCTGTTGGATAAGGATTTTTTCTATAGAGAGTGACATTGCAGGGGGTAGATACCTCCAGAAGCTGGGGAGATTCCCGAGTGGCCAAAGGGAACAGACTGTAAATCTGTCGGCTCCGCCTTCGGAGGTTCGAATCCTCCTCTCCCCACCATTCATTAATAATAAAATATGCGGGAATAGCTCAGTTGGCTAGAGCGTCAGCCTTCCAAGCTGAGGGTCGAGGGTTCGAGTCCCTTTTCCCGCTCCAAGGCACAACCCTTTTGGATTTTGGGTATTGGTGAGCCGTTGACATAAAAATGCCCACGTAGCTCAGTGGTGGAGCACTTCCTTGGTAAGGAAGAGGTCATCGGTTCAATCCCGATCGTGGGCTCCATATCATAGGGATAAGTTGATTAAAGGCAGTGGGGCTAGCCTTTGGGTGGTTTAACGGAATTAATATCAGGCCTGTTTGGAGCAGGCCGGGAACGGGTTTAAGGCGATGAGGGACATTATTCATTTGGCGTGCGGCGAGTGCAAGCGTAGAAACTATTCCACAACGAAGAACAAGAAGAAGACTACGGATCGACTGGAGTTTAAGAAGTATTGCCGTTTCTGCCGGAAACACACTCCTCACAAAGAAACCAAGTAATGGATCAGCGGTTGTCGATCTGGCCGGATGTCGGCTTAGGTCAGGCGAGCCGTTTTTTGGCCGGGTGTTCCCAACCTTGAGTTGGCCTTGTTATGAACAGTTCAATAGGCCAGTAGCTCTAATTGGTTAGAGCGCCAGACTCCAAATCTGGATGTTGGGGGTTCGACTCCCTCCTGGCCTGTATATATTTTAGACACGCGAGAGCTATGCTGGGAAAAGCAAAAGATTTTTTAGGTGAGGTTAAGGTCGAGGTCAAGAAAGTCACCTGGCCCTCCCGCAAAGATGCCATGGGCGGAACCATGGTGGTTGTGGTGGTG